>JALRCL010000754.1 GCA_023268575.1 Patulibacter sp. | reverse complement strand
ACAAGCCTGACACGACCGTCACCTTCAGCCTGATCAACCGCACGAAATCGGTGCGCCTGGCCGAGGTGATCGACGAAGGTGAATTGCGCGAACAGCTGGATCATGTCCGCTCGCTTTCGCTGTCACGCGGGGAATCGACCTGGCTGCGGATGACGCCGAAGGTCAGGCCGAACAGGCCGCCGGTGACGAGCAGCAGCCCCGGACGGTCCAGCGGCGTGCTCGCCCCGCCCGGACCGAACGACTCGCGCAGCTCGCGGCGGGCGATCGGCAGCAGCGCGAGGCCGATCGGGACGTTCAGCCAGAAGATCCAGGACCAGTGCAGGCCCTCGACGACGGCACCGCCGACGGCGGGACCGACCGCGACGCCGAGGCCGCCGATGCCGCCCCACAGGCCGATCGCCAGTCCGCGGCGCTGGGCCGGGACCGCGTCGGCGAGGATCGTGAGCGTCAGCGGCGTGACGATCGCCGCGCCGATGCCCTGGACGGCCCGGGCGGTCACGAGCAGCTCGATCGACGGCGCGAGCGCCGCCACGGCGCTGGCGCCGGTGAAGACGCCGAGGCCGAGCAGGAACATCCGGCGCCGGCCGAAGCGGTCGCCGAGCGCCGCGCCGGTGAGGAGGAAGACGGCGAACGCGAGGGTGTAGGCGTTGACGGTCCACTCGAGCGACTCGAGCGAGCCCCCGAGGTCACGCTGGATCGACGGCAGCGCCACGCCGACGACGAGGTTGTCCAGCGCGGTCATGAAGACCGCGAGCGCGACGATCACGACCGTGCGCAGCGGGAAGGCGGGAGGGGAGGACATGGGACGGTTCCTTGGTGGGACGGGACGGTGCTTGTTGGTGTGGGTGAACGGGAACGACGGGACGGAAAGTGGGTGAGTGCTTACTTCCTTCGGGTCCGCGGGACTGCGCGAAGGGGCGGGTGCGGCCGATGCGGCTCAGGCCGTCGGTGCCTCCTCGGCGACCGGGTCCAGCGGGCTCGCGACGAAGTCGTCGGGGAAGCAGCTCTCGCCGTTGAGCTCGCCGGTCCGCAGGACGTCGGCGAACGGCTCGTCGAGGCTCGCGATCCCCGTCGCGGCGAGGACGTTCATGAGCATCCCGTGCGCGAAGAACCGCCGGATCTCGTCGGGCGTGGCGTCCGTCTCGCGCTGGACGAGCGCGAACAGCCGGCGGAACGACGCCTGCATCGCCGCACGGACGTCGGGGTCGCGCGGGGAGAGCGCGTGGGCGTGGAGCTGCAGCAGCAGCCGGCGCGGGTCGGAGAGCAGGCCGCCGTAGGCCATGCCGATCGCGAGCAGGACGTCCTCGCCGGCCGCGCGTGCGCGGTCGGCGGCGGTCTTGAACGCGTCGTGGATCTCCTCGTTGCAGCGCTCGACGACGGCCGTGACGAGCGCCTGCTTCGTCGGGAAGAGCCGGAAGAGGTACGCGTGCGAGATCCCGGACTGCTCGGCGACCTCGACGGTCGGGGTGGCGCCGATCCCCTGCTCGGCCATGAGGCGCGACGCGACCGCGATCACCTGCTCGCGGCGTTCCTCGGCGGACATGCGGGTGCTGGCGGCCACGAGGAGAGTGTGCACTCACTTCCTTGAGCTGTCAAGTCCGGGAGCGCGCAGCGTGCCGTGTCGCGGCGTCGGGCGCGATCACGCGCCGGAAACGCCCGGCGCGGCCGTGGGCGGCATCCTGTGGCCGATGGCCGCCCCTCGCGACCAGACCACGACGCCGCGCTTCGCCGCGACCGCCGAGGAGGCCTTCGGTGCCGATGTCGTCCTCGCTCTCCGTGAGGCGGTGCGCGCGTTCGCGCTCTCGCGGGCGATCGTCTGGATCGCCGGCCTGCTGACGATCGTGCTGTTCGGCTGGGCTGGCTCGCGGGGTGCGCGCCTGGACCCGCTCTGGGAGTGCCGGCCGACCGCGATCGGGGGGCTCGACGCCCTGATCGCCCCGGGGTGCCGATGGGACAGCACGTGGTACCTGACGATCGCGGGGTCGGGCTACAGCCCGGCCGAGCCCGCGCGCTCCGCGTTCTTCCCGCTCTACCCGCTGGTGACGAGCGTCGTCTCCGCACCGCTCGGGGGCGCGCTCGTTCCTGCCGGCCTGCTCGTGTCGTGGAGCGCGGCGATCGCGTTCCTCGCGACGCTGCACCAGGTCGTCGCCCGCGCCCGGGACCGGGCGACCGCCCGCACGGTCGTGCGGGTCGCCGCGTACGTCCCGCCGGCCGTCTTCCTCTCGGCGATCTACACCGAGTCGCTCTTCCTGCTGCTCTCGCTCGGCTGCCTCGTCGCCGCCCGGCGCGACCGCTGGCTGCTGGCCGGGGCGCTCGGGGCGCTGGCGTCGTCCTGCCGCAGCATCGGCGTGCTGCTCGTCCTGCCGCTGCTCGTGGAGTACCTGTGGGGGCGCCGCGACGCCGTCCCGCCGGTCGCGCGCACCATCGGCCGCTGGACGGTCCGTCACCGCGCGCTGCGCTCCGACGTCGCGTGGATCGCGCTCGTGCCGCTCGGAATGCTCGCCTACGCGACGTACCTCGGCCTCGCGACCGCGGATCCGCTCGGCGCGATCCGGGCCCAGGGCGACTGGGCGCGGCAGTTCCTGACCCCGATCGGGGGCCTCGGTGCCGGCGTCTGGGCCGTCGTCGGCCGGGTCGGCGAGCTCGCCGGCGCCTGGTCGCTGCCGCCGCTCGTCGACGGGCAGCAGGCCGGGCTCATGCTCGCGCGCGACGCGGTCCTCCTGGCCGTCGTCGTGGTGGCGATCGCCGCGCTCTGGTGGGGCCGCCGCCGGATGCCGGTGAGTTGGGTCGCGTGGGGCGCGATCTCGCTGGCGTACCCGCTGTCGGTCCCCTCGAGCCAGCAGCCCCTGATGTCGCTGCCGCGCTTCGCGATGGCGTGCTTCCCGATCGTCGTCGCGCTCGGCCTCTGGGCGCACGCGCGACCGGGCCGGATGCGCTGGCTCGCCCCGCTGCTGCTCGCGCTGCAGGCCGGCTGGGCGATCCTGTTCGTCAGCTGGGTCTGGGCGCCCTGAGCGGCGCCGCGGTCCGCACGTGGCGGCCGCGCGTCGAGGGTCGAGGCGTCCCCGCCACGCGCGTCGCGCCGGCGCGTGCGTCAGTCGCGCAGGTCGACCACGAGGGGTGCGTGGTCGGAGGGCTTCGTGCCCTTGCGGTGCTCGCGCGAGACCCAGACGCGCTCGATCCGCTCCGCCGTGGCGCGGTCCGCGAGCGCGAGGTCGATCCGCAGACCGAGGTTCTTGTGGAAGCTGCCGGCGCGGTAGTCCCACCACGTGTACCGCGGCCCGTCGACGCCCTTCGGGTCGTCGGCCGGGAATCCCTCGCCGTGGTGGTGGATGAACGCGTCCACGAGGTCGCCGGCCTCCAGGACGCCCGCGAGCGCGGCGCGCTCCTCCGGCGAGGTGTGGGTCGTGCCGCTGAAGCGCTCCGGCGCGTAGCAGTCGGCGTCGGTCGGGCAGACGTTCATGTCGCCGAGGATCACCGTCGGGCCGGCCGCCGCGAGCGTCTCGGCGCGCGCCGCCATCGCGTGCAGGAACGAGAGCTTGCGCCGGTAGTCCGGGTGGTCCAGGGCCTTGCCGTTGATGACGTAGACGCTCGCGACGCGGATCCCGCCGACGGTCGCCTCGATCCAGCGGGCCTCCGTCGGGTCGTCCTCGCCCGGCAGGCCGCCCAGGGGATCGGTCGGCTCGCCCGCACCGTCGTGGCGGGTGAGGATCGCCACGCCGTTCCAGGCGCCCTGCGAGTGGTCGACGACGTCGTAGCCGGCCGCGGCGAGCTCCAGCAGCGGCAGCTGGTCGCGGCCGCACTTCGTCTCCTGCAGGGCCAGGACGTCGGGCCGCAGGTCCTCGAGCAGCTCGAGCACCCGCGGCAGCCGGGCGCGGAGCGAGGCGACGTTCCACGAGATGAGGCGCACGGGCCGATCCTCGCGGATCGCCGCCCCCGACGCGCCGTGGCGGGTGGGTCGCGGCCACCACATAGGCTCCCGGCATGGTCGCTGCGTCGCCCTCGTCGCCGGTCGTCCGCGAGCTGGGCCCGCCCGGGCCCGAGGCGCTGGCCTTCGAGCGGCGCCTGCGGCGGGTCATGCGCCCGCTGGCGGCGAGCTGGCGGATGACCCCGCGCGGCGTCCTCTGGCTCCAGCGGATCAGCGAGCCGCGGGGCCGGCGGATCCGCACGAAGGAGGGCAGCCAGGTCGACGTCACCGCGATCGGGGAGGTCCCGGTCGAGTGGGTCCGCGGGCCGCGCGCGATCGAGCGGCGGACCGACGACGAGCCGGTGCTGCTCTACCTCCACGGCGGCGGGTACGTCTTCGGCTCGCCGCGCACGCACCGCGTCCTGACGTCCCAGCTCTCCGACGCGCTCGGCGTCCCGGTGCTCGTCCCCGACTACCGGCTGCCGCCGGTCGCGACGCTGCCGGCGCCGATCGAGGACGCGCTCGTCGTGTACCGGGCGCTGCTGGAGCGGGTCGCTCCGGAGCGGATCGTCGTCGCGGGCGACTCCGCTGGCGGCAACCTCGCGCACGGCCTGCTGCTGCACGCCGCCGAGGCGGGCCTGCCGATGCCCGCCGGCCTCGCGCTGCTCTCGCCCTGGAGCGACCTGACGATGAGCGGTCCGTCGGTCCGCGCGAACGACGGGATCGACCCGTTCATCCCCGAGATCGCCCTCTGGCGCTGCGCCCGCGTGGCGTGCGCCGGCCTCGACGCGGCCGACTGGCGCTGCTCGCCGCTGTTCGGGCCCGACGCGCTGCAGGCGCAGCTGCCGCCGACGCTCCTCCAGGCCGGCTCGACGGAGGTCCTGCGCGACGACGCGCGCCGCGTCGCCGACGCGCTGGCGCGCAACGGCGTCCCGGTCGAGCTGCAGCTCTTCGCGCACGTCCCGCACGTCCCGCCGATGTGGGGCAACCTGCCCGAGGGTCGCGAGGCGACCCGTCGCGTCGGAGCCTTCCTGGCGGACGTGCTGCCCGAGGGCGCCGCGCACCGGCCGGACCGCCGCGACGCCGCCGCGGCCGCGAGCGACGCGACGACGACCGCCGACGGGCTCGAGCCGGAGAGCGCCGGAGCCGCGACGTGATCCTCGCGATCGACCAGGGCACGACCGGCACGACGTGCCTCGTCGTCGACGGCGACGGCGACCTCGTCGGCCGCGGGTACCACGAGTTCCGCCAGCACTTCCCGCACCCCGGCTGGGTCGAGCACGACGCCGCCGAGATCTGGGAGGTCACCCACCGCGTCGCGCTGGAGGCCTGCGACGACGCCGGGATCGCCCCGGCCGACCTGCAGGCGATCGGGATCACGAACCAGCGCGAGACGGTCTGCGCGTGGGACCCGGCGACCGGGGAGCCGCTGCACCGGGCGATCGTCTGGCAGGACCGGCGGACCGCGGCGATGTGCGCGCGCCTGCGCGACGCCGGGCACGAGCAGCTCATCCGCGAGCGCACCGGCCTCGTCCTGGACCCGTACTTCTCCGGCACGAAGATCGCGTGGCTGCTCGAGCACGCGCCGGAGCTGCGCGAGCGCGCCGAGCGCGGCACGGCGGTCTTCGGGACGATCGACTCCTGGCTGCTCTTCCGGCTCACCGGCGAGCACGTCACCGACCCGTCCAACGCGTCGCGGACGATGCTCTACGGGCTGGAGTCCGGCGACTGGGACGACGAGCTCTGCGCGCTGCTCGGCGTGCCCCGCCGTGCGCTGCCGGAGGTCCGCCCGTCGATCGGCGGGTTCGGCACCGTGCGCCCGGGCGTCCTGGGCGACGCGACCTGCCCGGTCGGGGGCGTGGCGGGGGACCAGCAGGCCGCGCTCTACGGCCAGGCGTGCCTGGACCCGGGGGAGGGCAAGAACACGTACGGCACCGGCTCGTTCGTCCTGCTGAACGCGGGCGACGCCCCGCCCGCGGAGCACGAGGGCCTGCTGC
>JALRCL010000601.1 GCA_023268575.1 Patulibacter sp. | reverse complement strand
CGCGCCCGGGGCTGCCCCGGTCCACCGACGACCGGCCGCCGCTCGCCACCGAGGAGTGGCCCCTCCGGGATCAGAGGCCCGCGCGGCGGAAGAGCTCCGAGAGCTCGATCCGCAGGGCCGTGGCGAGCCGGAGGAGCGTCGCGACGCTCGGGCTGCGCTCGCCGCGCTCGACGCCGCCGATGTAGTTCCGGTGGACGCCCGTCTCGAGGCTCAGCTGCTCCTGGCTGAGGCGCCGGTCGAGTCGGACCTGGCGCAGCGCGTCGCCCAGCGCGACGAGGGGAGGCTGCGGATCCGGCACGGCGGCCGACCTTCGCACCCTCTCCGTGTTCCCTCTACAGCCTGAACGTGTTGGCGATGCAGCCTGATCGTGTGATCATCTCGCTCCCGTACCGCGCGAACGCGCCACACGAGAGAGGACGAGATGCTTCGCAGAATCGCGACCGCGCCGCTGCGCCGGCGCCCCGAGGGCCCGCCCACGACCCCGTCACGCACCGGCGGCGGATGCCGGGGAGCCGACCGTGCGTAAGTGGCTGAAGTGGGCACTGGGCGCCTTCGTCGTGCTCGTCGTCATCAGCGCGGTCGCCGGCGGTGGTGACGACGAGCCGTCGTCCTCCGGCGATGCCGACAAGGCGACGACGAGCGACGCCCGGAAGGACTCCTCCGGGGACGCGAAGGCCGAGGACGACGCCGGCTGCGGCACGCGCGCGACGAGCGACTGCACGCCGCGGGTCGGCCCCGACGGCCGGATCCGCGTGGACGCGCTGTACTACCGGCTCGTCGGCGTCCGCACCGCCGAGACGCTCGGCGACCAGAAGTACGGCCTCGGCGAGCGCGCCGACGGCGTGTTCGTCATCGCGAAGATCCAGGTCGTCTCGGACAAGGACGAATCGGCGACGCTCACGGACCGCGTCTTCCAGCTCGAGGTCGACGGCAACACGTACGACCCCGACAGCGAGGGCACGATCGCCGCGGTGGGCGCGCGCGAGGAGCCGTTCTTCCTGAAGGACATCGGGCCGGACGCGACGACGACCGGCACCGTCGTCTACGACGTCCCGCGGTCGGTCCTGCGCAAGAAGCCGGCCCTGCGGTTCAACGAGCTCGGCTTCGGCGACGGGCACGGGTACATCGAGCTGCCGTCGCTCGACTGATCCGGGCGAGCCCGTCGAGGACCGGCGGCTCGCACACGACGGACCCGCGGGATCGCACACGGCGGACCGGCCGCCCACGGGCGGCCGGTCCAGCCGGGGATGGCGCGGAGCTCAGCCCGCGACGCCGGCCGCGGCCTGCGGCGCGGCGTCGCTCGCCGGCGCGGCCGGGGTCTCGGCCGCCGGCTCGGGAGCCGGCGTCTCGGCGGCGGCAGCGGCCGGCTCCGGGGCCGCCGGCGCGGCGGGCTCCGGCGCAGCGGCTTCGGCGGCCGGCTCCGGCGCAGCGGCCTCGGCGGCCGGCTCCGGCGCGGGCGCCTCGGGGGCGGGGTCCGGCGTGGAGGTCGCCGCGGGCGCGGGGGCCTCGGCCGCGGGCTCCGGCGTCGGCGTCTCGGCCGCGGCCTCCGACGTGGTGCTCGCCTCGGACGCCGGCGTCTCGGCGGCGGGCTCCGGGCTCGCGGTCGCCTCCGGCGTGACCGCCTCCGCCGCGGGCTCGGGCGTCGTGGTCTCGCCCGCGCCAGCCGGGGCGGTGCTCCCGGCGGGAGCCTCGGAGCCCGCCGTCGCCTCGCCGGCCGTCGCGGCGGCGTCCGCCTCGCCGGCGCTCACCGCCGCGTCCGTGGTCGCGGTCGGCGCATCGGCCGTCCCGGCCTCCACGTCGACCGACGCGTCGGCGGCCGGTGCGGCCGCATCGGTCGTCGCGGCACCGGCGGCGTCGATCGGCTCCGGTGCCGGCTCGACGGTCGCCGCGGCGACGGCGTCCGCGGCGGCGACCGCCGCGGCGGCCTGCGCCGGGTCGACGCCGGCCTGCGCCGCCAGCAGCGCCTGCTGCTGCGCGGCGTCGGCCGTGGCCGGGTCCGCGGCCGAGCGCTCGAGCTGGACGCCACCGGTCGTGGCCAGCGACGCCTTCCGCAGCGACGCCGACGACGAGGTGGAGGCCGACGTCGCCGTCGCCGCGGCCCCGCCCTCGGCCGTCACCGCGCGGGCGCTCGCCTTGGCGGTGCCCGCGGTGCGGTAGTACGGGGCCGGATCGACGGCGGTCCCGTTCTTGCGGACCTCG
>JALRCL010000587.1 GCA_023268575.1 Patulibacter sp. | reverse complement strand
GCCTCGAGCTGCTGCAGCGTCAGCGGGTCGGTCATGCGGATCCTCGGTGAAGGGGCGGGTCGGGACGGGGTCCGGCGCGGGGCGCCGGACGACGGCGGCGCGGCGGGACGTCGTCCTCAGCGCGCGGGACGGATCTGGGTGCCGCAGCCCTCGTCGGTGAAGAGCTCCAGCAGCACCGAGTGGGGTCGTCGGCCGTCGACGATCGACGCCGCGCCGACCCCGGAGTGGACCGCGTCGACGCACGCCTGGAGCTTCGGGCGCATGCCCCCGGCGATGCTGGGCAGCGCGTCCTCGACGTCGTCGGTGCCGGCCTGCACGATGAGGCTGTCGGGGTCGGCGGCGTCCCGCAGCCAGCCGGCGACGTCGGTGAGGAAGATGAGCCGCGTGGCGCCCAGCGCGCGGGCGACCGCGGCGGCCGCCTCGTCGGCGTTGACGTTGTGCGACTGGCCGTCCTCGTCGGAGCCGACCGACGCGATGACCGGCACGAAGTCCTCGGCGACGTGGTCGATCACCGCGGTGTCCACGCGCGTGACGCGCCCGACGAACCCGACGTCCTCGCCGCCGGGGGCGGTCGTCGTCTCGACCTTGAAGAGGTTGCCGTCGTCGCCCGAGAGGCCGACCGCGGCCTGGCCGTGGCGGCCGATCCGCACGACGATGTCCTTGTTCACCTTGCCGACGAGGACCATCTTCGCCACCTCGACCGTCTGGGCGTCCGAGACGCGCAGGCCGCCGCGGAACTCGACCGGGAGGTTCAGCCGCTCCATGTAGCCGGTGATCTCCGGCCCGCCGCCGTGCACGACGACGACGTTCACGCCGACGTACTTCAGGAGCGCGACGTCGCGCGCGAACTCCTCGCGCAGCGCCGGGTCGTTCATCGCCGCGCCGCCGTACTTGATGACGACGGTCCGCTCGCGGAACTGCCGGATGTAGGGCAGGGCCTCCAGGAGCGTCCCGACGTCGCGCACCCCGGCTCCCAGAGGGGCGGTCGCGGGCGGGTCGACGGGCTCGGACATCGGCGCGACACGTTACCGGCGGCCGCCCCGGGGACGTCCGACGACCCGGCGCTCCCCACGCGGGTTCCACCCCCTGCCCGGACGCCCCGGGGCCCGGTGATCGCGCCTCGCCCTCGCCGGGACCGCCGTGGGACCCGGGGCGGATCTCCCACAGGCTCGCGGGGCTCGTTCATGCTCCGTTCATGCACGGGCGACGAGGGTGCCCGCACACCCCGACCCCGGAGCCCCCGATGCCCACCCGCCCCCACCCCGTCCGCCGGACCGCCGGCGTCCTCCTCGCCCTCGCGGCGTGCGCCGCCGGCGCCCCCGCCGCGCACGCCGCCGCGCCGAGCGACCCGCAGGCCGGCGCGCAGGAGCCACTGTCGATCCTGCGCGTGCCCCAAGCGCTGGACGCCGCCGGCCGGCCGCTGCAGGACGTGCCGGTCCTCGTCGCCGACACCGGACTGGACCTCGACAACCCGGACATCGCGCCGCGGCTGTTCGCCAACCCGCAGCCCGGCAACGCCCCGAACCCCGACGGCGGACCGAACCACGTGGTGCCCCGTGGCGCCCCGGGCTGGGACCTGCTCGGGTCGGCGGGGCCCGGCCAGCCGCTGGCGCCGGACGCCGACCCGAGCGACCCGGCCGGCGGCAGCGGCCACGGGACGCTCGTGGCCGGCATCCTCGGCGCGGCCTGGAACAACGGCGCCGGCGGCGCGGGCGTCGCGCCCAACGCGCGGTTCGTGGCGCTGCGCACCTGCTGGGACGACGACCAGTGCTACCAGTACATCCAGGCGTCGGCGATCGGGTGGGCGTCGACCCGCGGTGCCCGCGTGGCGAGCTTCAGCTGGCTGTCCGGCCCGCTGGAGAACGAGCTGCGCGACGCGATCACGCAGCACACGCAGACGCTCTTCGTGACGATCCCGTCCGGCAACGGCGGGGCGAGCGACGTCGACGGCGAGGACCCGCAGCCGTGCGGCCTCGACGCGCCGAACGTCCTCTGCGTCACGACGTCGGCCCCCGACGACGGCCTCGACTGCGGCGGCTACGGCGCGCGGGCAGTCGACGTCGCGGTGCCGACCCGCAACAACGTCACGACGACGAAGGACGGCGGCTTCACGACGACC
>JALRCL010000560.1 GCA_023268575.1 Patulibacter sp. | reverse complement strand
CAGCGAGGACTCAGCCCACGACGCCTTCACGTGGACGGCGGGCGAGCCCACACATTTCACGAAGGATGCCGTCCGCTGGTGCGTGGGCTTCGGGGGGCGCCGCCATCGTCTACGGCCGGTCGCGCGGGCGCTTGAGGACGTCCTGGGCGCCCCGACATCATGGCCGGCAGCATGGCACCTGGAGGTCGAGAGCGTCTGGCGGGAGGTCGCTCAGCTCGAGGTTCTCGCCTACCTCGATGTCCAGGTCGCGGCGCACCACCTTCCGTTGAAGATCGGTGACCGTCTGCGTCACGTCGTCGAGCAAGCGCTCACGTCGTTCTCGCCGGGCCAGCTCTTCAACTTCTCCTGGAGGGCCGCTCGCGATGCAGCAGCGTTCTACCAGCGGGGCGGCGTCACCAAGGCTCATGCGGGAAACATCGTCCCTGGGGCAATCGAACGCAGCGCCGAACGCGGGCGCGCCGAAGGTTGGGACCCAAAGCCATTTCGGCGCGATCGCGCCGCTCCCGAATGCGCATGGTCGGCGCTCATCGCCGACGTGATCTTGCAGGTTGGAACGGGCCTTCTCGAGACCCAGGCGTCGACCGTCGCGGCGCGCACTGCCCCTGCGAGGGCACGCATCACCGAGCTTGCTCAGTTTGTGCAGAGTCCGGAGGACGAGATCCAGCGGGGGCTGCTCGGCGTCCCCGAGACGCTCGACGAGCTGTTGCGACGCGCAACCTCCGATGACCCCCATGACGCCGCTCAGCTGCAGTGGATCCTGGGGTTCGCAGGCTCTCCCGACGGCGAGGGAGCGGACGAGCCAACGAACGATGCGCCTGATGGCGTCCCGAAGGGGGCGTCGCCCCCTCCACCGCGAAGTCGCCCTAAGAAGCGGAAGGGGAAGCGGCGCAAGCGTCGGTAGCCGGATGCCTCGGTCGAGGCCGCTCAGGATCGGACGAGGTTCGCGCGGGATGGTCGAACGTCGAGAAGAGGCGTCGCTACTGGTCCCGCAACCGAGGGGACGTTCCACATGTCCCAACAGTCGGCTGCAAGAGCGCCGGCCGCTCCGCGAGCCGCAGCGCGTTCCTGGTGGCGTCGACCTAGCCGCCGTCCAGCTTGGCGATCTGCTCGCATGGACGGCAGGGGGCAGCGTGCTGCGCGGTCGCACCCGTTCTCGCGGCCACCGGATTCCGTCCGAGCGGGCGCGGATGCTGCGTTCTACGCGTTGCAACGCTTCCTACATTCAGGGGTCATCTGATGAACAAGCTCAAGCTGCCCGATCCCGGCTTCGTGTTCTGGCCGGTCGGTTGCGGGGATTCGACGACCGTGGTCGTCGACAAGAACACGATCGTGCAGATCGACGTGCATCACGTCAGCGACGCCAAGAACGACGATGATCCTCGGGTGCCGGTCGTCGACCGATTGGTCGAGCTGCTGCCGAGGAAGAACGGCAAGCCGTACTTGGCAGCGTTCGGGGCGACGCACTTGGACAAGGACCACGTCCGGGGCTTCGCCGACCTGCTCAGGCGCGTTGTGATCGGCGACCTGTGGTTCACGCCGCGAATCCTGTGGGAGCAGAAGCAGGATGACGACGCGGAGCTCTGCGACGACGCGAAGGCCTTCGTCAAGGAGGCCGAGCGGCGCATCAAGCTCATGAAGAAGCAGGGCACCGTCGGCTCCGGCGATCGGATCCGGATCATCGGCTACCACGACGTGCTCAAGGAGCACTCCGACATCTACAAGGACCTCCCCGAGGGTGCCGTGACTGCCCCTGGGAACACGTTCACCCACATCGACGGGCAGGACAGGTCCAAGAACTTCTCGGCGTTCGTGCACGCTCCGTTCAAGGACGACACCGAGGGCGAGCGCAACGACACCTCGTTCGCGTTGCAGGTCACGCTGACCGACGGCGACAAGAATGGGCGGGCGCTGTTGCTGGGCGACCTCAGCTACCCGACCCTCAAGCGGATCTTCGACCGCTCCAAGGACGAGCATCTCGCGTGGGGAGCGTTTCTCGCCCCACACCACTGCTCCAAGAGCGCGATGTACTGGAGAGGCGCCAACGAGACGACGGAGTCCCTCAAGCGCGACATCCTCGACGAGATCGAGAAGGCAAAGGACGATGGCGGCTACATCGTCGCAAGCTCTACGACGATCCCCACCAGCGACGTGAAGGGCGCCAACCCGCCCCACGCCAAGGCGGCGGCCCGCTACCGCGAGCTGGCCGACGCTGGACACTTCCTCTGTACCGCCGAGCATCCCAACACGACCTCTCCGGAGCCGATCGTCTTCGAGCTTGGCGCCGATGGCCTGACGCTGCGAGGCGGGCGTGGCACCAAGGCAGCCGCGACCAGCGCGCGCCTGGGCCGCGCGGTCGAGGCCGCACGCGGCGCGGCCGCACCCGCCGTCACGCCGGTCGGGTTCGGAAGCCCGTGACGCTTTCGTCGGGACAACGTCTGGCTCTCCGCCAGACACAGGCAGTCGCCGCAGCCCAGCCCGACGAGCTCGAGATCCTTGCGATCCGCGAGCCGAAGGAGGCCGGCCGCCCGCTCGAGCTCGAGGTCTCGGTCAACTGCCGCGGCTTCGGGCACCAAGAAGGAGGGCTGCGCTTGCGAGAGCGCGAGCGGCTTCTCATCTGCGTGCCGGGTGACTTCCCGTTCCGAACGCCGAGTCTGTGGACGCTACATCGGCGGTGGGCCGGCGCCCCGCACGTGCAGTGGGGCCGCTCGCTCTGCCTGTATCAGGCACCCAGCGTGGAATGGCTCCCGAACGACGGCATGTACGGGTTCCTCGATCGCGTGGAACTATGGCTGCGCAAGGCAGCGACCGGCGATCTGGATCCGGCAGGCACCCCCCTCCACCCACCAGTCGCTTACGTCAGCCGGGGCGCCCCACTGGTCATCCCGCGCGTCGACACGCCACCGGTCGTGGAGGATCCTTGGTTGGGCTGGGTCGATGTGGAGACGCACGGTGATCGCCGCATCGATCTCCGGGGATGGACTGCGACGCGCGATGAGCAGGGCGCGTTCCGGCATGTGCCAAAGAGCGCAGGTGCAGCGTTCCTGCTGCCATCCGCGATGGACTGGGAGTACCCCGAGCACGGCGCCGCGCTCTTGTTGGCACTGATCGAGCGCGGCATCGGCTACGGCGACCTCATGCTGCACCTGAAGCTCACGACGCTGGGTCTGCAGCGCGGCGAACCAATGCTGGTGATCGTCGGGAGCGCGATGCGTGGCGTCGGCGGCCAACAGCCCCGCCAGCATCTTGCCGCTTGGCGGATCCCGAGCGAGACCGTTGATCAGTTGCGTCTCGCCCTCGGTGAGTACCTGGACGACGAGCAGTTGCGTGTCGCTGGCAGGGAGGCGTGGGAGCAAGCCTTCAAGTGGTTGAGTCGCTCCGAGATCGAGTGGTGCCCCGTCCGGGAGGACCGACCCGAAATCGTGACCCGGCGAGACGCCGGATCACCGATCGAAGCGTTCGCGAACAAGCGCGTGATGATCTGGGGCGCGGGCGCGCTCGGCGGGCCGGTCGCTCACTGGATCGCTCGCGCTGGAGCGTCGGAACTGACCATCGTGGACTCGGCCACGGTGACGCCGGGAATCCTCGTGCGTCAGCCGTACACCGACACGGAAATCGGCCACGCCAAAGCGGACGCCCTCGCGGCCCAACTACGCGCCGTCCGCCCAGGGCTCCAGGTGACCGCGCAGGTCCGCGACCTCCGCAACGTGCTCAACGGCCCGGACTGGCATGGAGACGCGGACGTCATCGTCGACTGCAGCGCCAGCCTCACCGTCCAGACCAAGCTCGAGAGTGTGCGCCGTCAGCATGCGAGTGCTCGTACGACGATCGTGACGATGCTCGTGGGCCACACCGCCCAGAACGGGCTCGCGGTCGTCGCGCGACCGGAGCACTCCGGAGCTAGCGGTGACGTCTTGCGGGCAGTGAAGCTCGAATGCCTACGGCGGCGTGAGCTGCGCGGATTCGCCGAGGAGTTCTGGCCCGGGACCCCACGCGGAGAGCACTTCCAGCCAGAGCCCGGGTGCTCGGACGCGACCTTCCGTGGCTCGGGCGCAGAGGCCAACGCACTCGCGGGCTCGTTGCTCGCCGAAGTGGCCCGCGACCTGAAGATCGGCGCGGACGAAGCCACTGCCGTGGGTTATTTGCTGGCACTACCTGGCGCTGCCCACGACGGCCAGCGGAACGCGAGGCTGGCCTTCGAAGCCGCCCGAACGACCACGGTCGTCTCGGGCGACTACGAGATTCGGGTGTCGACGATCGCAGCACGCGAACTCCAGGGATGGATCCGGCAGGCAGGTCGCCGGATCGGCACGCGGTCGGAGACCGGAGGTCTGGTCTTCGGCCAGCGCGACGACGCTGCAGGAGTGATCTGGATCGACCGGCTCAGCGGCCCTCCTCCCGACAGCGAGCAGTCGCCTGCGGAGTTCGTCTGTGGCACCGCCGGCGTCGAGGAGCTCTGCCACGCACACGCACGGCTCGGACGCGGATCGCTCGAGTTCCTGGGCATGTGGCACACCCATCCCGATCAGTCGTCGGCGTTCAGTCGCCGCGACCTGGGTGGAATGGCGCAGCTCCTCGCGGCGGCGCCCAGCCCCCTGCCGCAGGGTCTGATCCTCATCGTCGGCCACGCAAGCCACGTGTCCGAGCAGACGCCGGGTCCGGCAGACATCTCCGCCTATACCTTCGACGGGGCCATCAGCGGGCACGCGGTCGGCATGCAGATTGCCGCAGCGGCACCGTTGCCGCTGACCTCGCCGACGGCGAAACGCGATGTCGGACTCGCTCTTTCCGGAGGCGGTGCGCGCGCGATCGCCTTTCACCTCGGCTGTCTCCGCGCGCTGCACGACCGAGGAATCCTCGACCGCATCCGCGTCATCTCCGGGGTCTCCGGCGGGTCGGTCCTCGGAGCGCTCTACGCGTACTCAGACGACAACTTCGAGCAGTTTGACCGACGCGTCTGCGAGGTCTTGCGCGATGGTCTGCAAGCCGACATCGCGCGACGCGCGTTGCTCTCCCGGCGCCTGCCGCAGGGACTCGCGACTCGTGTCGTCGCGGGCACCTCGGCCGGCGCCGCCCGAGCGCTGAGCATCGCGCGACGCAAGGTCGGACACGACGCCACATCCCGTCCACCGCTACGTCGCTGGATCAACCGGAGCGACGCGTTCAGCGACGTCCTCGCCCGACGGCTCTTCGGCGACCTCCGCATGCCAGCGGTGCGGCGTCCCGGAGTCGACATCGTGATCAACGCCTGCGACCTGACGACTGGCAGCGCCTTCCGGTTCGGCAGCCGCGAGAGCGGCACCTGGCGCATCGGGACCCTCGCCGACAACAGCCAGGTCACGGTCAGCGAAGCCGTGGCCGCATCCGCGGCCTACCCATTGCTGCTGCCCGCGCTCGACCGCAAGTGGCACTTCGAGAAGCGCGACGGCACCCAGACTGAACGCCGCGTCGTCCTCAGCGACGGCGGGATCTTCGACAACCTCGGGACGACCTGTCTTGAACCAGGACGATCGGAGCGCTACAGCACGAACGTCTTCGATGTCGACCACATCATCGCCTGCGACGCGGGCCGCGGCCTGCTGGACCCCGAGATCCCCTTCGGAGGCATCACGCGGCTCTCCCGCACTTTCACCGCGACGTTCCGCAAAGCGCAGGACGCGACAAGGGCAAGACTGCACGCGCTCGTCGAGCACGGACAGCTCAAGGGATTTGCCATGCCCTACCTCGGCCAACAGGACAGCGACAAGATCCTGCCGTACGTTCCGGCTGACCTCGTCCGGCGAGAGGACGTCGTGGGCTATCCCACCGATTTCCGCGGCATGTCGGACGAGACCATCGCGCTGCTCGCCAACCGGGGTGAGCAACTGACTCGTCTACTCATCGAGCGTTGGACCCCCGGTCTCTGAGCGACGCGTCCGAGAGCGACCGTAGATTGCTCGAAGTGAACGCTTCTGGCGGCAGCGACCTGGAGCAAGAGTACCGAGCGCTCCTCGCACAGGTCGTCGAGCAGCGGGAACGAGCAGACCGCCTCCGGGCCCTCGCGGATCAGGTCGAGGAGAACGCCGCCCGCGACGAGCATTTGCTCGGCGAGCTCGCTGCACTCCTGGGCAAGGACCCCCAGCTTCGCCTCGAGGATCTCGATGAGCGGCTCCGTGGTCAGCGGCTCCGAGAAGTCGCAGTCGAAATCCTTCGACGCGAGATCGGTCCCGGGCAACCTATCCACTACAAACAGTGGTACGGCCTGCTCACCGCCGCCGGGTACCGCGTCGCGGGACGCGACCCCGTCGCAACGTTCCTCGCCCAAGTACACCGGGCGACCGCCGTGGAGCGCATCGGGCATCGCACCGGCCGCTACAGGCTGGTCGCCTGAGGACCGATGCGAGGCTGCCGCCGACCGCATTCGGTCGGCGCTCGATCAAAAGGTCCGCGAGACGCTGCTGCGAGCCAAGTCGAGGCTTACAATCACGCACTGCGTCAGGCGGCGTGGGCGAGCCGCTCGCCGGGCACGCAGCCATCGACGATGTGGCGTCGTCGTCGATCGCGACGAGGAGGAGGCGGTCCTCGGCGATGGGGCGCTCGGCGGCCAGGCGGTCGAGCGCGTCGTCCTGTCGATCGAAGGACACGACGAGGTTGCCGTCGTCGAGGATCGAGAAGGACATCCGGGTTGACGGTACCCGTGTCGGCGAGGTTGGCTACGACCGTCGCCGGCGACGCGCCCGTAGCTGCGGACGCGCGGCCAGCACCTGGCTGACGCTGGATTCGCGGTCGACCCACGCAGCGATTTCGGGGCAGATGTAGCCGGTGATCCGTAGTAGGCGCTGGTGCTCGGCGCGCAGGTCGAGGTGGTAGATCGGTTCGAGGTGCGCGATGCGGTTGCGCAGCTGGTTCATGGCGGCGACTTCCCGGCTGGCGGTGTTGCGGTCGCGGCCGGGGAGGTACGGGAACGCCCGTACCAGCGCGCGTGGCCAGAGCGTGCCGCGGTAGGTGTTCGTCAGCAGGAAGCGCCAGAAGCCGAGGGAGAGCTCGGCCACCACCTGTCCGCCGGTCGGCGGTGCGCCGCTTCGCCCTCGCGCGACTCGGGCGAGCGCGTCGCCGATGTCTTGGCGGTGGCGGGACGTCAGCGGTGGCGCGTTCGCCCGGTCGGGCTGCCACCAATCCTGGCCGTAGGTCTCCTCGAGCTGGTCGGCGAGGGCGTTGCGCAGGATGACCTCGACCAGCGCCAGGCCCTTGAACAGGGCAGCGGACGCTTCGCGGTTCCAGAGGTACAGCGCGAGCGCGCGTTCGTGGTCCCCGCCCGGGACCGCACGGACGTAGCGGTCGAAGCGCGGTGCCGAGAGGCGCGAGCGCAGCAGCTCGATCAGTTTCGGGGAGGGCGTGCTCATCGCGGGTCGGGCGCGCTATCCTTCCCGGTGAAAGCTTGGAGCGTTTCCCTGCCGGGCACGCCGCGGCACATTCCCAAGTTTCGGGTTGAGAGGCTGCCTACGGGCAGCCTCTCCCACTTCGGCGCATGGCGCCCTGCGAGGCCGAGCGCCGGTCATGCCGCGTCTTCAAGGTCGACGTCGTAGGCGGCGTTGACGACGGCGATGGAGCGCTTGTTGACCTTGCCGTGGGTGTAGCGGTCGGAGGTCGAGACGCGCTGGTGGCCGAGGGTGGTGGAGGCGAAGATCTGGTCGACGCGTTGGGCGAGGATCGAGCCGGCGGCGTGGCGGAGCCCGTGGAGCGTGACGGGGTGCAGCCCGGCCTTCTTGCGGGCAGCGGTGTAACGCTTGCGGATCGCACTGTCGGAGAGCGCCTCGCCGCGGCGGTTGCAGAAGACGTAGTCGTGCGGACCGACGAAGTGGTCGCGCTGTAGGACGCGCGCTAGCGCGACGGCGGCGGGTCGGGGGGGCGGGGACCTCGCGGGGCTTCCACGACTTCGGGGGCTTCTCCTGGCTAGCGGAGAAGGCGTTCTGGATGTCGAGCATCGCGCCGGTCATGTCCGGCGCGAACGCGATGTCGCGCACGCGGAGGGCGCGGATCTCGCCGAGCCGCAGCCCGGTGTAGAAGAGGATGCGGAACAGGTCGCCGTCGCGACGGTCCTCCGCGGCGCGCAGCTGCTGCTCCTGGATCTGTCGCTCGCGCTGGCGCTGGGAGAGCCGATCTTCCGGGCCGCCGATCCCGCCTTGCCGGCGGCGACCGCGATCCTCCGCGCCGCGGAGCCCGCGATGCCCCAGACGCACCTCGCCAGCCGGCAGCTGATCCCCTTCGTGCAGCTCGCCGCCGTCAACGGTCGGTCGATCGTCCGGGCGCTGTCGAACATGGGTGCGGCGATCAACGGCCGCTCGCAGCTTCCCGGGGGCAACTTCGGCTCCTACGTCTCAGCCTCGCTCTCGTTCTGGAACGAGATCGTCGGCGGCTGGACGAAGAAGCTGCCGTCGAACCGCTCCAACCCTTATCCGGCGCCCGACAGCGCCGCCACCATCGCCCGCGGCGGCCTCCGCGCCTACGACTGCCGCAACGTCTTCAACCCCCCGATCCTGCCCGTGATCGGCACCGGCGTGCCGGACTGCAAGACCCAGGGGCCGTGGGAGTTCAATGGCAAGAAGCGCTACTACCCGCGTCTCGAGCTCGCAGCGCCCTGAAACTTAAGTATCACGACACAGAGGTGCGGGGTCTTCGGGATCTGGGAGTGGTGATGCCCCCGCGGCCCGATGGAAGACCGCCAGCCTGCACGAGCGAGCATCGAGGTCGTGCTTGGGCTCGCGGCTGCCGATCCCGAAAGAGCTGCCGTGGCGTCGGCCGGCCGGGGGCCCGCAGCGGATCCTCACCGGAGGAGCGAACACGAGCCTCGCTCCCGCCAGGTTGGTCCCGTCGCTCCGCGATCCACACGATCCTCGCTCGCAACGGATGCAACCGCCGACGCCAGTCCTTCCGGATCACCCGCGAGAACGCTCAAAGACAACGACAACGCCGCCTGATTCCAGCAACGCGACTCCACCGAAACCGGGTCAGATCACAGCCTCCACATTTCCCGGGGCGGTTCACGGGGGCGATCGGCGCGTCGGTGCTGCTCGCGACCGGCGCAGCTGCTGCCGCCGGTGCCGGGACGCCCGTCGATCTGCTCAGCCTCGGAGACGACGCCGGGCAGGTTCGCGACGTCCGCGAACCCGAGGCGCTCGCTGCGCCCTCGTCGGTCTCGATCGGGGCCCTGGGCAACGGCGCGCTCGAGCCGGCCGACGACCAGGACGTCGCCGGGACCGGGGTGCGAGGGGCGCGCCTTGCCGTCCGGACGCCCGCCGCTGAGGTGTTCATCGGCACGAGGGATTCCGGTAGCGACGTGTGCATCGCCGCACGCGCCAAGCACCAGGGCGCCACGTTGTCCACGTGCCAGTCCGCAGCCGGGGTGGCCCGAGGCGCGCTCTGGGTCGGCGACGCCAGCGGCCTGCTCGCGGGCATCGCCCCCGACGGGGTGTCCAAGGTGCTCGTGACCGACGCTTCCGGCGCATCGCAGATCGCGACGGTGACGAACAACGCGTACGTGGTCACGACCGACCGCCAGGTCGCTCGTATCGCGTGGCGGTCGGCCGACGGCGATCGCGCCGACCTCGCGTTGCCGGTGACCAAGGAGTTCTTCGACCGGCCTCGGTAGCGGCGATCGGCCGACGGCCGGGCGGCAGCCTGCGAACGCCTGAGGCGCTACTGCTCGCGCGGTGGAGCCGCGTCGCGCTGGGCGCTCTTGGCTTCGATGCCGGCCAGCATCAGGCGCAGACCGTCGTCGAACCGGCTGGCGCCGTTGCGGCCGACGAGCAGGCCGACCAGCTCACGAACGTTGCGGTACGTCGGCTCGGGCAGCTCGTTGATGTGCATGAGGCGATGGCCGGTCGTTCCGGCTCGGTCGCCTGCCGCCTCGCGCTGCACGACGGCCACGACAAACGTCGAGAGGGCGTCGAAGGCGATCACGGCTCCGTCGTCCGGCACATCGCGGCCGGATCACCTGGCCGACGAGACCTCCTCGGCGACCACCGGCTCCCGCGGCTCGGCCGGGACCGCCGAGCGGGGCAGGACCAGCAGCGGGCAGTGGGCGTGGCGGACGAGCCGGGAGCTGACGCTGCCGAGCATCACGCGCTGGAGCGGTCCGCGGTTGCGGGAGCCGATCACCAGCAGGTCGAGGTGCTCGGCGACGCGGCCCAGCTCGGTCGCGGGGTCGCCCTCCAGCAGCAGCGTCTCGACCGTGGCGACGCCCTCGACGGCGGCGGCGGTCCGCTCCAGGTCCTGGCGGGCGGCCTCGCGCACCTCGGGCAGGACCATGGCGCCGCCGTAGCCGGCGTACCAGATGACCTCCGTCGGCACGACGTGGATCACCCGCAGCACGGCCCCGGTCGCCCGGGCCAGCTCCACGGCCCGTTCGAGCGCGGCCCGGGACTCGGCGCCGTGGTCGTAGGCGACGCCGATCGTCGCCGGAGCCGCGGGGTGCCGGGCGTAGCCGGCCGGTGCGACGACGACCGCGCAGGGCGCCCCGTGGAGGGTCTGCTCGGTGACGCTGCCGACCGCGATCCGCCCGAGCACGCCGAGGCGGTTCTCGCCGACGACGATCGCTCGCGCGTCGCGCTCCTCGGCCAGGCGCTGCAGGCCGTCGGCGGGCGAGGATCCGCGAACGACGACGAACGTCGTGTCGGGCCGGTCGCCGCAGAGCTCGCGAGCGCCGTCCAGCCGCTCGGCCGCATCGTCGCGGAGCAGCTCGCGCCACTCGTCCGGCGTCCCGTGGCCGGACTGGCGGGCGGCGTAGGCGGTGGTCACCGTCAGGGTGCTGCCGGGCAGGGCGTCGGCCAGGACGGTCGCGAGGGCGAGCGCGTCGCGGCCGCCGTCGTTGCCGTCGTAGGCGGCGATCATCGTGTCGGTCACGGGGGCTCCTCGGTCGGGCGGTCGGTGCCCCGATCGTCCGCCACGCGCAGCCCTCCGCCATCGGCCCGGTCCCGCAGCCCCGCTCCGTAGTCCCCCGTCGCCGGGCCCGTGCGACGTCCGGATCCCCCGGGGCGCGAACTGCCGATGCTCGGGGGCCCGGCGGCGACCTACCGTGCGCTCATGCACCCCCTGATGCACCGGCACCACGACGTCGGCTGCGACTCGACCGAGGCGGCGTTGCAGGCGATCGCGGCGGCGGCCGGCGCGACCGATCCCGCCGCGCTGGAGCGGCGCGACACCCACATGTCGGTGGTGCTGCTGAGCCGCGACCGCGCGTACAAGGTCAAGCGCGCCCACCGGTTCGCCTTCGCCGACCACCACCGGCGGGCGGCGCGGCGGTGGGCCTGCCTGGAGGAGCTGCGGGTCAACGAGGAGCTGGCGCCGGGCATCTACCGCGCCGTCCACGCCGTCGTGCCGGCCGGCGACGGCTTCCGCCTGGCGCCCGTCGACGATCCGGCCGCGGTCGAGTACGTCGTGGAGATGGAGCGGTTCGACGAGGCGACGAGCCTCCGCGGGCGGCTGGCCCAGCGGCCCGACGACCGCTCCCCGATCCGGCGGACCGCGGCGACGATCGCCGACTTCCACGCGCGGGCGCGGCCGATCCGTCGGCCGGGCCGGGCGGCGATGGCGATCGCGGACGAGAAGCGCCGGCTGGCGGCGGAGGACGTCGAGCTGACCGGCGTCCTGCCCGGCCCGCACGACCTCCGCCGTCTGCACGCGATCGACCGGCGCCTGCGCACGTTCCTGCGCGACGCGGGCGAGGAGCTGGCCGCGCGCGGCCGCGCCGGTCTCGTCCGGGAGGGCCACGGCGACCTGCGGGCCGAGCACGTGCTGGTCGGGGACGACGCCGTGCGGATCGTCGACCGGATCGAGTTCCGGCCCGACCTGCGCGAGGTCGACGTCGCCGACGACCTGGCGTTCCTCGTCATGGACCTCACGGCCCTCGGGCACCCCGAAGCCGCTCGCGAGCTGGTGACCGCGTACCGCGACCGGCACGGCGACCCTGGATCCGACGCGCTGCTCGCCTACTACGCGGCGCGCCGGGCGCTGGTCCGCGCCAAGGTGGCGCTGCTGCGCGACGGCGCCGCGGGCGGGGGCGACGCGGCCCGCGAGGAGGCGCGCCAGCTGCTCGACCTCGCCGAGCGGTTCGCGTGGCGGACCCATGGTCCGCTGGCGCTCGTCGTCTCCGGCCCGTCGGGCGTCGGCAAGAGCGTGCTGGCGGCGGCGCTGGCCGAGCGCTCGGGCTTCGCCGTGCGATCCTCGGACGTGGTCCGCAAGCGCGCCGCCGGGCTCGCACCCGAGGAGCGCGGCGGTTCGGCGCTGTACGCGCCCGGCAGCGGTCCCCGCGTCTACGCGGAGCTGGGCCGGCAGGCGGCGGCCGCGCTGACGCGGGACGGGGGCGTGGTGATCGACGCGACCTGCCTGCGGCGGGCCGACCGCGACGCCCTGATGCTCGAGCTCGAGGGCTGGCAGCGATCCGTCTTCCACGTCGCCTGCACCGCGCCGGCCGCGGTGCTCGAGGAACGGCTCCGACGTCGCGCGCTCGACCCGACCCGGATCTCCGACGCGACGCCCGCCGTGGGCCGGGCTCAGGCGTCGATCGCCGAGCCGCTCGACGAGGTCCCGGCGGACCGGCTGCTCGCGCTCCGCTGCGACCGGCCGCCGGCGGCGCTCGTCGCGGCCGTCGCGGCAGGGCTCGACGCCTGAGGGCAGGACCCGCGCCGGCGAGCGGCGGCGCGCGCATGCGGCCGCCGACGCGTCGCCGCGCACCGCCGGACCATCGATCCGGCGCCCGCACCCGACCGGCGCGCGGCACGGTCCGCAACCGCCCCGCAGCGCCACCGCATGCCGAAGCAGTCCTCAGGGCACCACGACGGCGGCGCCGACCAGCCGCCCGGCCCGCAGATCGTCGAGCGCCGCCTCGGCCCGCTCGAGCGGATACCGGGTGACGTGCGTGCGAAGCGGGACCGTCGGGGCGAGCGCCAGGAACTCGCGCGCGTCCTCGCGGGTCAGGTTGGCGACCGAGCGCAGGGTCCGCTCGCCCCACAGGTCGGCGTACGGGAACGACGGGATGTCGCTCATGTGGATGCCGCCGCAGACGACGGTCCCGCCCGGCGCGACCGCCCGGAGCGCCAGCGGCACGAGCGACCCGACGGGGGCGAAGACGATCGCCGCGTCGAGCGGCTCGGGCGGCGCCTCCTCCGAGGCGCCGGTCCACGCCGCGCCGAGCTCGCGCGCGAGGGCCTGCGCCGGCGCGTCCCCGGCCCGCGTGAAGGCGAACACCGAGCGGCCCTGGGCGACCGCCACCTGGGTCAGGACGTGCGCCGCCGACCCGAAGCCGTACAGCCCCAGCCGGGTCGCGTCACCGCACATCCGCAGTGCGCGGTAGCCGATCAGACCGGCGCAGAGCAACGGCGCCACCTGGTCGTCCGGGAGCCCGTCGGGAAGCGGGAAGCAGAAGCGCGCGTCGGCGACCGCGTACTCGGCGAAGCCGCCGTCGACGTCCCGGCCGGTGAAGCGCGCCTCCGGGCAGAGGTTCTCGCGTCCTTCGCGGCACCAGCGACAGCGACCGCACGTCCACCCGAGCCACGGCACCCCGAGCCGGCGCCCGTCCCCGCCGACGACGGTGCCGACGATCTGGTGGCCGGGCACGCGCGGCAGCGGCAGCTCGAGCTCGCCGTCGCGCAGGTGCAGATCGGTCCGGCAGACGCCGCACGCCGCGACCCGCAGCAGCAGCTCGCCGGGACCGGGCTGGGGTCGGGGCCGCTCGACCATCCGCAAGGGGCTCCCGGGGCGCTCGAGCACGGCGGCACGCATGGGACGACCGTAGCCCGCCTCGCCGGCCGCGCCGTCCGTGGGGGCTACGGAGGAGGAGGGGCAGCGTCCGCGGATGGCGGCCGCGCGCACGGCGCGTAGCGTCGCCGCCATGCCCCGCTCCGGCCTCGCCCCGAACCCCCCGGCGGTGCGTCTGCGGCCCGTGTCGCCCGCCGACGAGCCGCTGCTGCGCGGACTCCTGGATCGCGTGACCGGCGAATCGCGCTGGACCCGCTTCTTCACCGGCGGCGTCGACCTGGACCGCGTGGCCCGGATGGAGGCTCGCTGCGACGACCGGCGTCGGTTCGGGGTCCTGGCCCTCGACGCGGCTGGCGCGCTCGTCGGCCACGGCATGTGCGTGCCGCTGGAGGACGGCGACGCGTGCGAGGTCGCCTTCGAGGTCGCCGACGGCCACCACCGCCAGGGGATCGGCAGCGCGATGCTGCGGCACCTCGTCGCCGAGGCGCGCCGCCGCGGCGTCGAGCGGCTGGTGGCCGAGGTGCTGCCCGCCAACCGCGACATGATCGACCTGCTGCACGACTCGGGCCTGCCGCTTGCCCACCGCGTCGCCGGCGGCGTCGCCCGGTACGAGATCGCGCTCGCCCCCGACGGCGACGATCCGGCATGAACGGCGGCCGGACCGACGTCCTGATCGCGGGCGGCGGCACGGCGGCGGTCGAGGCGCTGCTGGCGCTGCACGCGCGCGCCGCCGGCGCCCTCGACCTCACGCTGCTCGCGCCCGACGATCGCTATCGCTACCGGCCGCTGGCCGCCTACGCGGGCCTCGTGCCCGACCTCGCGCAGACGGTGGCCTTCGACGCGCTGACCGCGGAGCACGGTGCCGGGCTGGTCGTCGATCGCCTCGAGCACGTCGACGTGGAGCGCCACGAGCTGACGACGGCCGAGGGCGGCCCGATCGCCTACCGGGCCCTGATCCTCGCGCCCGGTGCCGTGCCGCGCGCGGCGGTCGCCGGAGCGATCACCCTGGGCGACCCCGGCGACGAGGCGGCGTTCGCCGCGCTCGTCCAGCGCGTGCGAGCGGGGCTGGTCGGCCGGCTGGCGGTCGTCGTGCCCTCCGGCGTCGGCTGGTCGCTGCCGGCGTACGAGTGCGCCCTGCTGCTGGCCCACGAGGGGTCGCCGACGATGGAGACGGTGGTGCTCACCGCCGAGGGATCCCCGCTGGCGGCCTTCGGCGGGGCCGTCGGGCAGGCGATCGCGGCGCTGCTCTCGCGGCGCGGGATCGCCCTGCGCACGAGCAGCTACCCGGACCGCTTCGACGACGGGATCGTCTGGACGCCGACCGGCGTGGCGTGCGGTGCCGATGCGGTCGTCGCGCTGGCCCAGCCGCGCGGCCCGTTCCTCGCCGGCCTGCCGCACGACGACC
>JALRCL010000500.1 GCA_023268575.1 Patulibacter sp. | reverse complement strand
ACTCGAGTCACCCACAACGAGATCCCGGACCTCCCCGACTCGAGTCACCTGGAACGGGAGTCCGGCGGCCGACGTCGACCGATCAGGTGATCGACGACCGGCGCCGGACCCCCTATGCTCCTGACTGGCCGGTCAGCCAGCCAACGCGCCGGCCGACCGCTCCGACGACCGCGAAGGGGAGACGACGTGGACCTGAACGACGATCCGCAGCAGGCGGCCTACCGCCAGCAGGTGCGGGCCTGGCTCGACGAGCACGCGCACGAGGCGCCCGACCTGCAGGCGATCGCCGACGAGCACGAGCGCGTCGCCGCGCACACCGCCTGGCAGGGCCGGCTGGCCGAGGCCGGGCTGTGCGGCGTGACGTGGCCGGAGGAGTTCGGCGGCGCCGGCAAGGGCCCGCTCGAGCAGGTCATCGTCAGCCAGGAGCTCGCCCGTGCCGGCGTACCCGCCCACTTCGACGTCATCGGCGTCGGGATGATGGGCCCGGCGATCATCGCCCACGGCACCCCCGAGCAGAAGACGGCGCACCTCGGCCCGCTGCTGCACGGCGACCAGGTCTTCTGCCAGCTCTTCAGCGAGCCGGCGGCCGGCTCCGACCTCGCCGGCATCACGACGAAGGCCGTCGAGCAGCCCGACGGCAGCTTCCGGATCACCGGGCAGAAGGTCTGGACGACCTACGCCCAGCACGCCCAGTACGGGGTGCTGCTGGCCCGCACCGACCCGGGCGTGCCGAAGCACAAGGGCCTGACGATGTTCATCGTCCCGATGGACGCCGAGGGCGTCACGGTCCGCGGCCTGCGCCAGATCTCGGGCGAGGCGGAGTTCAACGAGGTCTTCCTCGACGAGGTCCAGGTCGGCGCCGACGCCGTCCTCGGCACGGTCGGCGGCGGCTGGACCACCGCCCTCACCGTGCTCATGTTCGAGCGCCTGACGCTCTCGGGCGCGGTCAGCTCGTACCGCCCCGACCGCTTCGCGGCCGCCCTGGCCGCCGAGCCCGGCGCGCGCGAGGACGACGACGTCCGCCACCGCCTCGGCGCGATCGGCGTCGAGCTGCTCGCGACGCGCTTCGCCGGCTTCCGGATGCAGAGCGAGCTCGCCGGCGGCCGCCTGCCGGGCCCGGAGTTCGGCCTCGGCAAGGTCACGGTCGTCGCCTCGGCGATCGCGGCGGCGGACCTCATCACCGACGTCATCGGCCCGGACGCGCTCGACGACTCCAGCGAGTGGGCGTACATGACGTCCTTCCTGCCCGGCCTGAAGTCGGCCGGCGGCACCGAGGAGATCCTGCGCAACACGCTCGGCGAGCGGGTCCTGGGCCTGCCGCCCGAGCCGCGGCTGGACAAGGGGATCCCCTTCAACGAGATCGGCAAGAACGCGGCCCCGGTGGGAGGCAACTGACATGGACCTGTCGCTGACCGACGAGCAGGAGTACCTCCGCGAGGCCGCCGCCGGCGCGCTGGGGCGGATCGACACCGTCGCGGCCGCCCGCGAGGCCCTCGAGGACGAGAGCAAGCGGCCGCAGCTGTGGCCGACCGTCGTCGAGCAGGGCTGGACCGGCCTGCTGACGAGCGAGGAGCACGGCGGCGCGGGGCTCGGCCTGTACGACGCCGCGCTCATCGTCCAGGAGGGCGGCAAGCGCCTGGCCCCGCTGGGCCTCGCCACGGCGCTGCCGGCCGCCGCGATCCTCGACGCCGCCGGCGACGCGGACGCCGCCGCCGTCGCGGGGGGCGAGCAGCGCGTCGTCTGGCTGCCGGTCGCCCCGCCGACCGACCGCGACGCCCGTTGGACGAGCGACGCCCGCCGCGGTCTCGTGCGCCCGGCCGCGCCGTCGGCGACGGTGAGCGGCGACGAGGTGACGCTCACCGGCGAGATCGCCTGGGCCCCCGACGCCGCGCAGGCCGACCGCCTGCTCGTCGTCGGCGTGACCGACGGCGACGCGACGGCCCCGGTCGCCGCCGTCGTCGACGCCTCCGCCGCCG
>JALRCL010000447.1 GCA_023268575.1 Patulibacter sp. | reverse complement strand
GGCGGGCGGGTGGCGGTCTCGGGCACGGTGGTGGCTCCTACAGTCGGTAGAGCGCGCGGGCGTTGGCGGCCAGCACCGACGCCAACTCGGCGTCGTCGAGGCCGGCGGGGACCGCGTGGTCGCGGTCGGCGAAGTGGAGGTGGGGGTAGTCGGTGCTGAAGAGCAGCATCTCCGGCCCGCCGATCTGGCCGATCAGCGCGCGCATCCGCTCGGCGTCGTCGGGCCCGTCGATCGGCTGGACGGCGATCCGCACGTGCTCGCGCACGTACTCCGACGGCAGGCGGGTCGTCCACGGGATCTCCCGCCGGAGGCCGCGCCAACCCTTGTCGAACCGCCAGGCCCACCCCGGCAGCCAGCCGAAGCCGGACTCCAGCAGCACGACCCGCAGCTCGGGAAGGCGGTCGAAGACCCCCTCGGCGACGAGGCTCGTCAGCTGCGACTGGAACGCGCTGGCCATCGCGACGTAGTCCTCGACGTAGGACGTCGGCCAGCCGGACGCCGTCGGCGCCAGGCCGGGGTTGCCGCCGAAGTGCAGGGCCACCGGGAGCCCGTGGCGATCGGCGGCCGCGAGGATCGGCAGCAGGTTGCGATTGCCCCACGGCATCGCGGTGCGGACCGGCAGGAGCACCTGCACGAACCGCGGGTCCTCCGCCCGGCGGTCGATCTCGGCGACCGCCTCGGTCACGAGCTGGCTCGGCACGACGATCGACGCGCGCAGCCGGTCATCGACGTCGAGCCAGTGCTCGACGAGCCAGTCGTTCACCGCCGTCGCGAGCGCGACCGCGACGTCCGGGTTGCGGACCCCGTCGATCCCGTAGACGCAGTTCACGATCGCCACGGAGGTGCCCCACGGGTCCAGGACGTGCCGGCGCAGCGCCGCGAGCGTCGTGCCCGGGGCCGCCCCGTCGACGGGCTCCAGGGACGGGTCGCGGGACGTCGCGGCGTTCGCCGGGTACGTCCCGTCGGTCGGGCCACGGAACTGCGACGTCGTCGCGTACTCGCGCCAGTGCGGCGCGAGGTACGGCAGCAGCGCGTCGATCGAGGGGACGACCGCGTGGACGTCGACGTCGACGATGTCCTGGTGCACGGGCACCACGCGCTACCGGTTGAGCTTCGGCACCGTGAGGTACACGAGGTTGCCCTCCGGGTCGTGCATCCCGCGGTAGGCGTACCACTCGGACTCCACGACCTCCCCCGCCCAGGACACGCCGAGCGCGTCGAAGTGGGCGATCGCGGCGTCGAGCTCGTCGACCTCGAACGCGAAGCTGTCGAAGCCCGCCGGCGCCCCCTCGTTCGCGGCGCTGCGCGGCCCCGGATGGGTCCCGTCGGAGCTCTCGATGAGGTAGATGTCGAGATTGCCGGCGCTGAACCCCGCCCAGCCCTCGCTGCGGTCGTAGGGCAGCCGGAACTCGAGCCCGAGGACGTCGCGGTAGAAGGCGACCATCGGCTCCAGGTCCAGGCAGAGGACGTCGATGTTGTCGATCCGCTTGAGCTTCATCGTTCTGGTTCCTCAGCAGTGGTCCCGCGGGACCCGGCAGTCGTGGGTGGTGGTGAAGACCAGCTCGCCGGCCTCGTAGGCCTCGACGGTGCTGGTGGCGTGGAAGTCCTCGGCGTCGGCCGTCATCCGCGAGCGGACCTCGATCCGCACGTCCCAGTCCTCGCGGGTCATGCGCACGGTCCGGTCGGCCTCGACGACCGCGCTCAGCGGGTCCTCGTCGCGGACCGCGAGGCGCACGGGATCGGCGTCCTCGTAGCGCAGGCCGCCGGGGAGGAGCTTCGTCCCGACGAAGTCGCGGGCCATCTCGTAGCGCGTCTCCCCGCCGATGAGGTCCTCCACGACGCGCACGTGGGGCGCCGGGGGCCGCAGGAGCTCCACCGGCAGCGGCGGGGCGGTCTCGGGCGGATCGAAGGCGACCGGCGGGTCCGCGGCGGCGGGACGCGTCCAGCGCGGCAGCTCGAGGGCGCCGCCCAGGACGGTGACGGTGACCGGCTCCGGCGCGGGCCAGATCCACGGCCAGAGGCTCGTGGAGAGCGACACCCGCACCCGGTGCCCCGCGCCGAAGGCGTGGGCGACCGCCTTCAGGGACACCGTCGCGTCCACCGGCGTCCCGGGCTCCAGCCGGGACGGGGCGTCGTGACCGTCGCGGTGGCAGAGGTTCAGCACCCCCCGTGCGACCATCGTCGCCCGGCCGTCGGGGGCCACGTCGACGAGGCGCACCGCGACGAAGGCCACCGGGCGGTCGGCCGCGATCCGCAGATGCACCGCGGTCGGGCCGACGACCTCCAGCGGCGCGGCGAGCGGGGCGCCGTCCCAGGTCAGCGAGCGGGCGTCGTCGCGGCGCTGGTCGCCGGCGGCGTCGCCGGGCAGGCCGTAGCCGCACCACGCGCCCGCGTCGATCCCGACGGTCAGCGGGCTGCGGATCGACCGCGCCCCGGTCGCGAGGGCGCGCCCGTCGGAGGACGGCGGGCCGAGGGTCCCGTCGGCGTCGAGCGTCCGGCGCTCCGTGCGCACGTCGGAGGCGGGCCAGCCCTCGGCGATCGCCAGCCAGCGCCCCTCCTGCCGGTCCTGGTCGGGCGTCGTGCCGGGCTCCGGCATCCACGCGCGCAGCCGGGGCAGCGCGTCGACGCCGTTGTCGATGCCCTTGAGCCAGCGATCCCACCAGCGGACCTGCTCCTGGAGGAACCCGATCGCCGGGCCCGGCACCCCGTCCTGCGGCCAGGTGTGGCCCCACGGCCCGACGAGCCCCCACGCCGGCGCCTCGAGGTGCTCGAGCAGGCGCAGGATCGCGTCGGTGTAGGCGTCTGCCCAGCCGCCGACCGCGAGCACCGGGCACGCGATCGCCGCCGGGTCCTCGCCGACCGACCCGCCCCGCCAGTAGGCGTCGCGGCGCTGGTGCGCGAGCCACGTCTCGATGAGGTGCGGCGCGTTGCGCATCCGCGCCAGCCACTCCGCGCGCCAGCGCTCGCCGACCGTCGCCGGGTCCGGCGGCCGGCAGGCGAAGGCGAGCATCGCCGTCGACCACGGCAGCAGGTAGTACCCCAGCGGCGAGCCCCCGAGGTAGTGCACGTCGTTGTCGTAGCGGTCGTCGGTCGAGCAGGCGGTGACGATCGCCTTCAGCGCGGGCGGCCGGCGGGCGGCGAGCTGCAGGCCGTTGAAGCCGCTCCACGAGATGCCGGTCATCCCGACGGCCCCCGTGCACCACTCCTGCTCGGCGATCCAGGCGATGACGTCGAGGAGGTCCTCCTGCTCCTGGGGGTCGTACTCGTCCAGCGGCAGGCCCTCCGAGTCGCCCGCCCCGCGGAGGTCCAGGCGCAGGCACGCGTAGCCGCGCGCGGCGACGTAGGGATGGCGCCGGGAGTCGTCGAGCGCCGTCACGTCGCCCTTGCGGTACGGCTGGGCCTCGAGGACCGCGGGGACCGGCAGCGCCGCCGGGTCCTCGGGCAACCACAGCCGCGCCGACAGGGTGATCCCGTCGCGCAGCGGGATCCGCACGTCGTCGACCGTCCGGACGGCGTGCGGGGCCGGCGCCGAGGTCGCCATCGTCAGTCCTTCGCGGCGGCGGTGGCGGTGCTCCAGAACGGGCCCGCCCCGGCGGCCATCGCCCCGCTGTCGGGGTCCACCGTCACCGCGCCGACCCGGCCGAACGACGCCCAGGCCGGCGTCGTCTCCTCGAGCACGAGCTCGTGTCCGGCGGCGGCCAGCTGTTCGCGCACGGGCTCGGGCACGAGGACGTCGACGAAGGTCTCCTCGCCCTGCCCGTGGCTGCGGGGCAGGTCGACGGCCTCCTGGACCGGCAGCCCGTGGTCGAGCACGCCGACGGTCGTGTGCATCACCGACGCGAGGATCCGGTAGCCGCCGGCGCCGGCCGCGCCGAACACGGCCTTGCCGTCGCGGGCGGCGACGATCGCCGGGACGGCGAAGAACGGCATCTTGCCGGGGGCGATCGAGTTCGAGCGTCCGGGACGCGGGTCCCAGTTCATCATCGAGTTGTTCAGGAGGATGCCCGTCTCCGGCACGACGATCAGGGAGCCGTAGTCGCCGCCGATCGTCGTGATGAGCGCGACGACGTTGCCGTCGGCGTCGGCGGTGACGATCTGCGTCGTGCCGCGGCTCCCGCCGACGGACGGCAGCGGGGTGGCGACGGGCGCGGCGCCCGCGTCGTAGGGCCACGGATCGGCGGCGACCAGCGGACGCGGCGCGACGCGGTCCATCCGGATCGCCGTCGCGCGCTCGGCGCCGAACGCCGCCGAGGCGAGCCCGGCCACGGGGCTCTCGGTGTGGTCGGGATCGCCGTAGTAGGTCTGGTTGTCGACGAACGCGTGACCGACCGCCTCGGCGAGCAGGTGGTGGTGCTCGAACCCGCCGGGCTCGTAGTCCCCGAGCGGGAACTGCTCGAGGATGTTCAGCGCCTCGGCGCCGACCTGGTCGTTCGCCGTGACGACCTCGAGGCCGCGGTAGGAGACCGGCGTCTCGACGAAGACCTTCGGCGCGTAGGCGGCGAGGTCCTCGGTGGTGAGGATCCCGCCGTCGGCCTGGACCGCGGCGGCGATCCGCTCGGCGATCTCGCCCCGGTGCAGCGCGTCGGGGCCCTCCTCGGCGATCCGCTCCAGCGTGCCCGCCAGCAGGCTCCCGTCGAGCCGGTCGCCGGGACCGTGCTGGCCGTAGAACGGCGGCGGGTCGCCGTCGCGCAGCAGCCAGGCCGCGGCCGCCGGGTACCGCCGGATGAGGTCCATCCGCGCGACGATCTCGATCAGCAGGCCGTAGGAGATCTGGACGCCCGCGCGGGCCTCCTCGATCGCCGGCTGCAGGAGCTCCCGCCACGGCAGGCGTCCCGCCCGCTGGTGGATCGCCCAGAGGCCCGGCACCGCGCCGGGCGTCGCGACCGACCGGCCGCCGACGTCGTTGGCGTCGTCGACGACCTCGGGCCAGTCGTAGGGCCCCGCGTCCGGGTCCTCGACCGTCTCGAACATGTCCGGCGTCCCCGCCAGGGGCACGCGCGGCCCGTGGTCGACGGTGACGAAGCCGCCGTGCTCGGGCAGGTACGAGGCGAGGTGCCCGTAGCCGCCGACGCTGCAGTTGTTCGGCTCGACGACGAAGGCGACGAACGCCGCGGCGACCGCGGCGTCGACGGCGTTGCCGCCCTGCTCGAGGATCCGCGCGCCGGCGGCGGCCTCGGCCTCGTGGCCGGCCGCGACGACGCCCCGCTCCGAGCGGACCTCCTCGCGACTGTGGATGATCCGCCCGACCGTCACTGGTCTCCCCCCTCGTCGAAGACGTAGCAGCGCAGCTCGTGCTCGAGCACGACGACCGCGGGGCCCGGCTGCTCCATGAGCCAGCGGACGTCCTCGGCGAACGTCCCGACGCTCGTGCGCCGGGCCGGGACGTCGAACGCCGCGGCGACGGCGACGAAGTCCGGCTCGACCATGTCGGTCGCGGTCAGGACGCCGAAGCGCGCCTGCTGGTACTCGCGCAGGATCCCGTACCCGCCGTCGTCGACGAGCACGAGCTTCACCGCGAGGCCGTACTGGCGTGCCGCCGCGAGCTCGGCGATCCCGTACTGGAAGCCGCCGTCGCCGCTGATCGCCAGCACGGGCAGGTCGGGCCGGACCGCGGCGGCGCCGAGCGCGGCCGGGAACGCGTAGCCGATCGTGCCCGACCCCGACGGGTAGAGGAACCGCCCCGGCGTGCGGGCCGGGAAGTACCCGGCGCCCCAGTAGCCGAGGATCGTCGAGTCCCAGGCGTCGACCGCGTCGGTCGGCAGCACGTCCCGCAGCGCGGCGACGAGCCCCGGCTCGGGACCGGTCTCCTCGCGCGCGATGCGGGCGGCGACGGCGTCGCGGACCGCCGCGGCGCGGTCGGCGCCGGTGGCGGCCGGCCGCGTGGGCAGGCGCGCGGCGAGGGCCGGCAGCACCGTCGCGGCGTCGCCGACCACCGGCAGGGCGCCGGGGAAGGCCCGGCCGATCCGCTCGGCGTCGACGTCGACCTGGACGAGCGTGCCGGAGAGGCGCAGGCGGAAGTCGCCCGTCGCGTCGGCGCCGAGGCGGGTGCCGACGGCCAGGACGACGTCGGCGTCCGCCAGCGCCGCCAGGGTCGCCTCCTCGTGCGCCGCCCCACCGCACGAGAGCGGGTGGTCGTGCGGCAGGACGTCCCGGGCCGACGGGGTGGCGACGACCGGGGCGTCGAGCCGCTCGGCGAGCCGGCGCAGCGCCTCGGTGGCCCCGGCCCGGACGACGCCGGTCCCGGCCCAGAGGACCGGCCGCTCGGCGCGGGCGAGCGCCGCGGCGGCCGCCTCGAGCTCGTCCCCCGACGGCTCGGCGAGCGGCGCCGGGGCGACCTCGGGCGGCGTCCACGGGTCGGCCGCCCCGGCGAGGACGTCGGCGGGGACCTCGACGAAGACCGGCCCGGACGGCGCGGTCCGCGCGGCCTGCCACGCGGCGTGGACCACCGGTCCGAGCTCCGCGGGGTCACGGACGCTCCAGGCCTCCTTCACCACGGGCCGGAACGACGCGATCTGGTCGCGCAGCTCGTGCAGCACGCCGCGGCCGGCACCGATGAACTCGCGGTCGACCTGCCCCACGATCGCGATCACCGGCGAGTGGGTGGCCGCGGCCTCCATCAGCCCGGCGAGCGAGTTCAGCGCCCCCGGGCCGCTGGAGAGCAGCAGCGCGACCGGCTCGCCGGCGATCCGCGCCGCGCCGTCCGCCGCGTAGGCGGCGTCGAGCTCGGTGCGCAGCGGCACCGTCGCGACGTCCCCGTCGCGCAGGGCCTGCCACAGCGAGAGCATGTGGATCCCGGGGAGGCCGAACGCGTGGCGCACCCCGAGCCGGCGCAGGACGTCGGCGACGACGTCCGCCCCGGTCGTGCTGGTGGTCGTGGTCATCGCTGGGGTGCCTCGCTCCTCGCGGTCGGTCGCCGGGCCGGGATCACAGCTCGGCGGCGTACGCCTGGTTGTGCGACTTCAGCGTCGACTCCGTGCCCATGAACGCGTGCTTGGACATGTCGGGGCTGAAGCGGCTCGACGGCGGGGTCCGCCCGAGGGCCTCCGCCATGCTCCGGATGTGGTGGGGTCCCGCGCCGCAGCAGACGCCGAGGTAGTCGACCCCGATCTCGCGGGCGGCGTGCGTGAACTCGGCGATCTCGTAACGGTTGCAGGTGAAGGGGTCCAGGGCGGTCGGGAACGGCACGCCCCCCGGGATGCAGTCGCAGGCGGGATCGCGCAGGGACTGGAAGCTCGGCTCGTCCTCGGTGGTGCGGTACGGCACCGGCAGGGCGGCCACGTGCACGTCGACGGCGTCGCGGATGTCCTGCAGCAGCGGGAGCATCGTCCGCGGCCCGCGGATGCAGTTCACGCCGACGACGTCGGCGCCCGCGTCGGCGAGGCGCTTGCAGGTCTCGGCGGGCGACCAGCCCTCCCGGACCTCGGGCGCGCGGTGGATCGAGAGCGTGATCACCGACGGCAGCCCGGACTGCTTGATGACGTCGAGCGCGATCAGCGCCTCCTCGCCCCACGAGATCGTCTCGCCGATGACGAAGTCGGCGCCGGCCTCGACGGCCCAGCCGACCTGCTCCTCGAACATCGCGCGGACCTTCGCACGCGCCTCGTCGGTCGGCTCGAAGACGTTCGTGTTGCAGATGTTGCCCGCCAGCAGCGCGCCCGAGCCCCGCGCGACGCCCTTGGCGATCTCCAGCGCGTCGCGGTTCATCTGCTCGAGGAGGTGCTCCTTGCCGATGAGGCGCAGCTTCTCGCGGTGGCCGTAGTACGTGAAGGCCTCGACGACGTCCGAGCCGGCGTCGACGAACTCCTGGTGGAGCTCGCGCACGAGGTCCGGGCGCTCGAGGACGACCTCCGGCACGAACGCGCCGGCCTGGAGGTAGCCCCGGCGCTCGAACTCGAACAGGTAGCCCTCGGCGCAGATCACCGGGCCTTCGGCGAGGCGCTCGAGCAGGCCGCGGTCAGCGGATGGCGTGGTCATCGGTGGTCTCCCCCAGGGACTGGAACGGTCTGGCGTATTGCCAACTTGCGATGGTTATACGCCAATCCGGGGTCCCGCGCACCCTCCAACTGGTACATTGCCAACCCATGTTGGCACTCCTCGGCGGCAGGATCGACCGCCGATCTCGCGCGGGGACGGTCCGCTGGTGAGCCCGGACACGGCGCCCGTGGAGTGGGCGCTGACCCTCCACCGCGACGACGTCCCGGCCGCCGTCCGGCGCCACGCCGAGCTGCTCGTCGCCGACGCGATCGCCGTGTCGGTCGCGGGCCGCCCCGCCCCCGCGTCGCGGATCGCCGCCGAGCACGCCGCCGCGGTCTTCCCGGGGACGGACGCGCGCTCGCTGCTGGACGACCGACCGCTCGGGGTGGTCGGCGCCGCATGGGCCAACGCCGTGCTGGCCAACGTCCTGGACCTCGACGACGGGCACCGCCTGACGAAGGGCCACCCCGGGGCGATCGTCGTGCCGGCCATGCTCGCCGTGGCCCAGGCGCGCGACGCGACGCTCGCCGAGCTGCACGAGGCGGTCGTCGTCGCCTACGAGATCGCGGTCCGCGCCGGGATCGCCCTGCACGAGCGCGACAGCACGTACCACGCGTCCGGCGCCTGGGGCGCCCTCGGTGTCGCCGCAGGCGCCGCGCGCCTGCTCGGCCTGGACGCCGACCGCACCGTCCACGCCCTCGGCCTGGCCGACTACCACGCGCCGATCGCGCCGATCATGCGCTCCTGCGCGCAGCCCGAGATGACGAAGGACGCCTGCGACGTCGGCGCCCGGCTCGGGGTCGAGGCCTCGCTCCTCGCCGGCCGCGGGTTCACCGCCGTCTCCGCCGACCACGACCTCGACCGACCTCCGTGGGACGACCTCGGCGAGCGCTGGCGCCTCACCGAGGCGTACCTCAAGGCGTACCCGTGCTGCCGGTGGACGCAGGGCGCGATCCGCGCGGCGCTCCAGGCTCGGGAGCGCGCCGGCGTCACGGCCGACGCGATCGAGCGGGTCGAGATCCGGACCTTCGCCGCCGCCGACGGCCTCTCCCACGAGGTCCCCACCACGACCGAGCAGGCGCAGTACAACATCGTCTGGCCCGTCGCCCACGCCCTCTGCCACGGCGACTTCGACGTCCCCGCCGTCCTGGGGCCCTTCGACGACGCCGGAGCGCTGCGGCTGCACGGCCGGACCTCGGTCGTGGTCGACCCGGAGCTCACCGCCGCCTTCCCCGCGCGGCGCCTGACGGCGGTCGCGCTGACGCTCGCCGACGGCCGGCGGATCGCGACCGACCCGTGCGAGGCGCGGGGCGAGCCCGAGGACCCGGAGTGGGACGCGATCGTCCGCGACAAGGTCGCCCGGCTCGTCGATCCCACGCGCGGAACCGCCACGGCGCCCGATCCCGCGCTGCGCCTCGGGGCGCTCGACGCGGCGCAGCTCGTCGACGCGCTCGCCCCGAGCGCCGTCGGCGCGGCCGCGCCGGCCTGACGCCCGACCGGCCCGCCCGTCGGCGACGCCGGCCGTCGTCCCCGCCCGCACCGGCGCGTGCGTCCGCATCCGCGTCCGCGACGATCGCCGCGGACGCCCCCGTGCCGCGGTCAGCCAGCCGCGCCGTGGGCGACCATGACGTGCTTCACCGCCGTCATCTCCTGCAGGGCGTCGGCGGACATGTCCGTCCCGTAGCCGGACGCGCCGCGCCCGCTGTGGGGCATCTCCGGCGTCGTGGCGGCGTGCTCGTTGACCCAGACGGCGCCGAAGCCGAGGTCGCGGGCGAAGCGCATCGCGGCGCCCACGTCGCTCGTCCACACGGAGGAGGCGAGCCCGTAGGGGACGCCGTTGGCCCACGCGAGGGCGGTGGCCTCGTCCGGCACGCGCTGGACGGAGACGACG
>JALRCL010000435.1 GCA_023268575.1 Patulibacter sp. | reverse complement strand
CAACCTCGCGGTGTTCCGCATTGACGCGGCAACGGGCGGCACAGGGCAAGCGAGGGCGCCGCCGGCGCCGGAGGAGGCGCCAGCGGTGAGCGACGTGACGCAGCGATGGACGACCCGGACCGCGCAGGTCCTTGCCGCGGTCCTCGCGGTGGTGCTGCTCGTGCCGGCGATCGCCCAGGCGGCCCGACCGGCGGCGATCGCCCGCGAGCTCGAGCGCTCGCCGCTGTACGTCGACCCCGCATATGCCGACGCGCTCGCCCCCGAGGACGAGCGCGCGCTGCGCGCCGCGATCGACCGGCGGCCCGGCACCACCCGTCTCCTGCTGACCGCGCTGGTGCCCGGCGACGCCGCCGACGGCCGCGCTCGGACGCTCATCGAGCTCGTCCGCCAGCGCCTGCGCGACGCCGGCGAGGACGCCGACGGGACCTACGCGGTGGTCGACGGCTCGTACGTCACGGCCGCGTCCTACCGGCGCGGCGAGGAGGAGCTCGAGGGCGGCGCAGCCCGTGACGCGGCGTTCCTCGCCAACAACGACGATGGCGCCGGCGGGCGTCCGAGCTACCGCGAGCCGGTGGGTGCCGTCGCGCTGCGGTTCCTGCGCGAGCTCGCCCGTCCCGCCGCGCAGCGCTCGGCGGCCGCCGAGCGCCTGCGCGCGAAGCTCCGGCGCGAGTACGAGGCACGTCAGCAGGAGCAGGCCGGCGACGGGGACGGCGTGCCGCTGATCGTCGTGCTCGCGGTCGTCGCACTGGTCGTGCTCGGCGCCGCCCTGCTGCTGTACCACCGTCGCGGCGCGCGCGTGGCTCACGGGCCGCTGCCGGTGATCCCGGACCGCGTCTTCGAGCACGCCCGCGCGGCGCGGCGGGCCGAGCTGCGCGAGGACGCCGACGAGCAGCTCCTCGCGCTCGGCGAGGTCCTCGACGCGCAGCCGGTGCCGGAGGCCGAGGCGGCGCAGGAGGCCTACCAGGAGGCGCTCGACGCGACGACGGCCGCGCGACGACGGATGCGACCGGACGCGCCGTCGGTCGATCTCGTCGGCGTGCTCGTCCTCATCGATCGCGCGCGCGGCCTGCTCGCCCGCGCCGCCGCGCTCGACGCCGGCCGCCGTCCGCCGGAGCCGGATCGGCTGTGCACGTACCACCCGCTCCACGGGCGCGCCGCGAGCACCGTCGAGTGGCGCCCCGGCCTGCGCGTCCCCGTCTGCACGGCATGTGCCGCCGACGTCCGCGCCGGACGCACGCCGGACGCGCTGCGCGACGGGGACCGCCCGTACTTCGAGGCCGACTCGGTCTGGGCGCGGACGGGCTTCGGTGCGCTCGCCGACGACCTCGTCGCGCGCGTGTCGCGCGGCGAGCGCTGAGCCCCGGGGCCAGCGCGCGGAGGCCGCGGGGGCGCGGCGCGGGGCGAAGGCCGGAAGCGCGAGCGACGGGACCCCCGGCGTCAGTCGCCGGCGGCGACCGGCAGCTCGTCGAGCAGGTCGAGCAACGCCTCGCCGTGCTTGGCGACGAACGACGCGCCGATGCCCTTGATCGCCAGCAGCTCGTCGTCGGCCTTCGGCCGCCGGCGCGCGATCTCGCGCAGGACGGCGTCGGTGGCGACGGTGTAGGCGGGCTTGCCGTCGGCGCGCTCACGGCGCCAGGCCTTCAGCGGCTCGAGCTCGTCGTCGCCGACCGGCCGTCCCTCCTCCTCGACCGGGGCCGCAGAGCGCGAGCGCCCGCCCTTGACGGTGATCGGCGGCAGCCAGTCGACGGGGTCGTGGACGTCGCAGCAGCGGCCGAGCGGCCCGCCCTCCTCGGGGTCGCCGAAGTGGTCGAGCAGCTGGCGCCGGCGGCAGACCTCGTTCTCGGTCGAGGCGTACTGCTCGATCGAGCGGTACGCCTGCCAGCGGCGGTCCTTCGCCG
>JALRCL010000352.1 GCA_023268575.1 Patulibacter sp. | reverse complement strand
CGCCGCCGCGTCGTGCACGAGCCCGGCGGCCACCGCTCGCCCGAGCGGATGGGCGTAGAGGAACGCGACCTCGCGGGCGATCCGGTGCTCCTCGCGCACGAGCCAGCCGGCGTCCTCCGGCAGCTCCGGGTCCTCGTCCAGCGGTCGCTCGAACACTGCCGCCGCGTAGTCGTCGTAGAGCGCGTCGACGACCGCGGCGACGAGGCCGTCACGGCCGGCGAAGTAGCGGTAGAGCACGCTCGGGGCGACGCCGCAGCGCTCGGCCACGGCGGCGACCTCGATCCGCCCGTCGGCGGCGAGCTGCGCTGCAGCGGCGTCGAGCAGCCGCGCTCGGGTGGCGCGCCCCTTCGCCGTCGCCGGACCGCCGTCGTCCGGTGCGCGCGCGGGGACGGCGCCGTCCGGCGCGCCGCTCACGGCACGATGACGTGGTCCGGGTTCGGCCGCCGCTCCGGGGGCGCCTGGCCGTAGTCCCCGAACGGGCCGTCCCGCTCGGCGACGACCGCGCGCACGCCCTCGCGCTCGGCGCGGTCGATGAACGCCAGCGCGTCGGGCGTGTTGCGCATGAGCCCGTCGAGGATCGGCCCGAGCGTCTGCGTGGCGTGGAGGCCCATCTGCTCGTAGGCGTGGTTCACGACGAGCTTCTGCGCCGCGAGCTGCGAGCTCGGGATCCGTGCGAGGTCCGCCGCGAGCGAGGCGACGGTCGCCTCGAGCTCGGCGAACGGCACCGCGCGGTTGACGAGCTCGACGTCGGCGGCCTCGCGCCCGGTCAGCGGCCGGCCCGTCAGCGCGTGCTCCTTCGCCTTCGTCAGCCCGAGGCGGTAGAGCCACATCCCCGAGAGGTACGCGCCCCACATCCGGCTGTACGGCGTGCCGATCACCGCGTCCTCGCTCGCCACGACGAGGTCCGCGCAGAGGGCGAAATCGCTCCCGCCGCCGACGCACCAGCCGTGCACCTGCGCGATCACGGGCTTCGGGCAGCGCCAGATGCTCATGAGCTGCTGCGTCGGCGAGAGCTGCGGGGCGGTGGCCATGACGAAGTCCTTGCCCGGGTCCCAGCGGCCGTCGGTCTCCAGGGCCTCGCCCCAGTGGTGGAAGCCGTCGCCGAAGTCGTACCCGGCGCAGAACGCCCGGCCGGCACCGCGCAGGACGACGACCTTCACCGCGGGATCGCGCGTGGCGCGCACGACCGCCGCCTCGACCTCCTCCGGCATCGGCGGCACGATCGTGTTCAGCTCGGCGGGGCGGTTCAGCGTGATCGTCGCGACCGGGCCGTCGGTCGCGTAGCGGATCGTCTCGTAGGCCGGGTCGGTCGGGGAGGGCATGGCCGACGCTAGCCCCGACCGTCCCTCTACGTCAAGAAGTGATGTCACTTCTCGTTTGTGGTGGCGCGGTCCCGCGCCGGTGGGCCCGGACCCGGCCGCCGTCGCGGGGGTGCCGGCCGCGGCGGCCCGACCGCCCGTCACCCGGTGGCGTCGCCGGCCTGGGCGCCGTGCCCGACGGGCGGGAGGGCGTCGAGCCACGTCGTGACGAGCGGCGGCGTCGCCGCGGGGTTCCAGAGCGCGCGGACCGCCGTGGTGGCCGGCGGGTCGAGCTCGCGGACCAGCACGCGTCCGCCCACCGCGGGACCCGGACGATCGGTCACGAGCGCGAAGCGGTCCGGCGCGACGACCGACGTCACCGGCGGCGTCCCCTGCATCGCGCTGCGGACCGTCCGCGGGGTGAAGCCGGCCGCGCGACAGCGCTCGACCAGCTCGTCGGCGTGGTTCGAGCGTCCGGGATCGCCCCAGACGATCAGCCGGTCGCCGGCGAGGTCGACGAGCGCCACCCGGTCGCGGCCGGCGAGCGGGTGGTCGCGGTGGAGGGCGACGCGCAGCGCGTGCTCGGCCACGACCCGGACCTCCAGACCGGCCGGCGCGGCGAGGCCCCGGGCGAGGCCGAGGTCGAGCGTCCCGCGCAGCAGCTCGTCCAGCAGATCGCCCGGGTACCGCTGAGTCGCGGCGAAGCGCACCTCGGGCACGCGGTCCAGCAGCGGTGCGGTGAGCTCGTGGACCTGCTCCCCGCTGAGCGCCGGCGTGTGCCCGACCCGCAGGACCGGCTCCTCGCCGCGGTCGACGCGGCGCACGCGCTCGCGGGCCGCCAGCGCGGCGGCCACGAGCGACCGCGCGTCGGCGAGCAGCGCGCGGCCCGGCTCGGTGAGGGTCACCCGGCGGGTGGTCCGGGTGAGCAGCGTGACGCCGAGCTCGCGCTCGAGCCGGCGGATCGAGTCCGACAGCGCCTGCTGGCTGAGGTGCAGCCGCGTGGCGGCGGCGGTGAAGCTCCGGTCCTCGGCGACGGCGACGAAGTGCTCGAGCTTGCGCAGGTCCAGCGGCACGGACCCACGGTACGCGATCCACCGGCTCCGCTTGTGGATCCACCAGCAGCGCGCGTTTCCCTTCGCCGGGTGCCGCGCGTAGCGTCGGGCTCCGCGTCCGACCCCGGGGCCCGCGCCCGCCGCTCCGTCGGCGGATGTCGCCTCGCCCGCGGCCCGGACGCCACGCACCCCCACGAAGGAGCACCCGATGTCCCCCACGCTCGAGTCCCAGGTCGTCCTGATCGCCGGTGGCGCGAAGAACCTCGGCGGCCTGCTGAGCCGCGAGGTCGCCGCCCGCGGCGCCGACGTCGTCGTCCACTACAACAGCGACGCCTCGGCCGACGCCGCGCGCGAGACGGTGGCTGCGATCGAGGCCGCCGGCCGCCAGGCGATCGCGGTCCAGGGCGACCTCACCCGCCCGGCGAACGTCCAGGCCCTGTTCGACGCCGCGATCGACCGCTTCGGCAAGGTCGACGTCGCGGTGAACACCGTCGGCAAGGTCCTGAAGAAGCCGATCGTCGAGACGACCGAGGCCGAGTACGACGAGATGTTCGCGATCAACGCGAAGGCGGCGTACTTCTTCCTCCAGGAGTCCGGCAAGCGGATCGAGGACGGCGGGCGGATCGTCACGATCGTGACGTCGCTGCTGGCGGCCTTCACCGGCCTCTACTCGACGTACGCCGGCTCGAAGTCGCCGGTCGAGCACTTCACCCGCGCCGCGGCCAAGGAGCTCGCGCCGCGGGGGATCTCGGTCACGGCCCTCGGTCCCGGGCCGATGGACACGCCGTTCTTCTACCCGGCCGAGGACGACGACTCGATCGCCTACCACCGCTCGCAGAGCCTCAACGGCGAGCTGACGAAGATCGAGGACATCACCCCGATCATCGAGTTCCTCGTGACCGGCGGGTGGTGGATCACCGGGCAGACGATGTTCGCCAACGGCGGATACACGACCCGCTGAGCCGCCTGCGCGCCCCGGCCCGCCGCACGCCGTCCCGGCGGGCCGAGCGCCGAGGCGCCAACCTGTCCGCCGTCGTGGGTGCGGCGCCCCTGGCGCCGTACGCTCCCGGCGTCCTCCACCCGTCCCCCCGGAACCCCGCATGACCACCACGCTCCGCCGCGCCGGCGACCAGGCTCAGCGCGTCACGCCGCTCGAGCTCTTCTTCGACCTCGTCTTCGTCTTCGCGATCACGCAGACCTCGCACCTGCTGCTCGCGCACCTGACCTGGGAGGGCGCCGGGCAGGCCGCGCTCGTGCTGCTCGTCGTCTGGTGGTCGTGGAACTTCACGACCTGGGCGATGAACGAGCTGGACCCGGAGACGACGCCGGTCCGCGTCCTGCTGCTCGCGCTCATGCTGCTCGGGCTGCTGATGGCGGTGGCGATCCCGGAGGCGTGGGGCGACCGCGCCCTGCTGTTCGTCGGCTGCTACGTCGCCGTGCAGCTGCTGCGCCACGGGTTCCTCGCGTTCTACGCGGCACGGGCGGGCACCGTCGAGCGCGACCGGGCCTCGCGGATCTTCACCTGGTTCGCCGTCGCGGGCGCGTTCTGGATCGCCGGCGGGATCGCGGACGGCAGCGCGCGGACGGTCCTCTGGATCGTCGCCCTGCTCATCGACTACGGCGGACCGGTCGCCCTGTACTGGCTGCCCGGGCGCGGCCGGTCGGCCGCGGCGGCGTGGGAGGTCGGCGCGGCGCACTTCGCCGAGCGCTTCCAGCTCTTCGTGATCATCGCGCTGGGCGAGACGATCATCCTCACCGGCGCGACGGCCGCCGAGCACGAGCTGGACCTCACCTCGACGCTCGCCGTCGTGCTCGCCTTCGTCAGCACCGCGGCGCTCTGGTGGCTCTACTTCAGCTCGATCGCCGTGCTGGCGGAGTCGCGGCTGCACGGCGCCGACGAGGACCGCACGACCGTCGCGCGCGACATCTTCACGTACCTCCACGTCGTGCTCATCGCCGGCATCGTCGCCAGCGCGGTGGGCGACGAGGTGATCCTCGCCCACCCGAAGGACGAGCTCGAGACGCCGGCGCTCCTCGCGGCCGTTGCGGGGCCGGTGCTCTACCTGCTCGCGCAGGACCTCATGCGGCTGCGCAACACCGGGACGCTCAGCCCGTCGCGGACCACCGCGCTCGGCGCGTGCGTGCTCATCGGCCTGCTCGGGACCGCCGTCCCGGCGTTCGCCGTCGGCGTCCTGCTGACCGCGACGCTGCTGACCGTCGCCGCCTACGACGCCTGGCGACGCCGCCACCGTCCCGGGCCGACGATGCGCGAGGCGCTCGCCGCCGACCGCTGATCCGCGGGGTCAGCTGCGCGCGACGAAGCGGCTGTAGAGCGCCGCGGCCTGCGCACGGTTGGCCACCCGCAGCTTGCGCAGGATGTGCTTCACGTGGGTCTTCACGGTGCCGTGGGAGAGGACGAGCTCCTCGGCGATCCGCTGGTTCGTCGCGCCCGCGGCGAGCAGCTCGAGCACCTCGAGCTCGCGCCGCGTGAGCGCCTGCGCGAGCCGGGCCACCGGCGTGTCGGCCCGTCCGGGCGCGGCGGCGCGCTGCAGCAGCGAGCGCGCCGGGGCCAGCGCGTCGTCGGCGACCGCCTCGAGCGCCGCGGCGGCGTGCCGGACGGCGTGCGCTTGGCGCCGCCCGCGCTCCTGGGCGCCGGCCCGGTCGAAGGCCAGGCCGACGGCCGACGCGAAGGCCTCGAGCGCCGGCAGGTCGCCGGCGTCGACGGGTCGTCCCTGCTCCCGGTCGACGTGCAGCAGCCCGACCGGGCGGCCGTCCTCGAGGATCGGCGCCACGGCGTAGCGCCCCCGCACCGCCACCGCGCAGCTGCGCGCACCGTCGCCGAGCACGGCGCGGCGGCGACGCAGCGCGTCGCGCTCGGGCCCGTCCTCG
>JALRCL010000944.1 GCA_023268575.1 Patulibacter sp. | reverse complement strand
AGGACCCGATCGCCGGTCGGCACGCCGAGCGCGCCGCCCGGCAGGAAGTCGTGCTGGACGTCGACGACGACGAGCGCGTCGTCGGGTCCCAGCGCTGCGGGTCGAGCGAGTCGCTCGCGCAGCGCCAGGAGCTGCCCGGAGCGCACGACCGGGGCGAACGTCGCCCGGCCGGCGAGCTCCCGCTCGCGCGCGGCGCGCTCGCGGGCGGCGTCGAGGTCGAGGGCGCCCGGGACCGGGACCCCGCGGCGCAGGACCGGCCGCATGAGCGCCGTCCCGGGCTGCGCCTCGTGGGCGAGGTGGATCCGGTGACCGACGACGTCGCCCGTCACGACGCGGGCCACCCCGTGGACGCCGGGGTCGGTCTCCTTGCCGGGGCTGCGCTTCATCACCCAGCGCCGCAGGGGATCGGGCTCGTCGTGCTGGGCACAGAGCTTGTAGACGCCGCCCAGCGGCTCCCCCGAGCGCAGGCGGGTGCCGACGCCGAACGCGTCGACGGGCGCACCCGCCCCGACGATCGACGAGATCGCGGCGGCGTCGAGATCGCCCGAGAGGACGATCCGGGTGGCGTGCTGGCCGGCGGCGTCGAGCGCGGCCCGCGCCCGCCGCGCCTCGTCGGCGAGGTCCCCGGAGTCGATCCGGATCGCCGCCAGCGGGACCCCGACCTCCTCCGCGGCGGCGATCGCGCGCGCCACGCCCCGGTCGGCGTCGAAGCTGTCCACGAGCAGCGTCGTGCCGGGAAGGTCGCGCAGCGCCTCGGCGAACGCGTCCTGCTCGTGGTCCTCGCCGCGGGCGAGGACCTGGTGGTGGGCCATCGTCCCGAGCGTCGGGATCCCGTAGCGGGCCCCGGCCTCGGGCAGGGCGGTGCCGGCGAACCCGGCCAGCCAGGCGGCGCGGGCGGTCGCGAGGCCGGCCTCGGGACCGTCGAGGCGCCGCAGCGAGAAGTCCTGGACCGGTCGTCCGTCGGCGGCGGCGACGATGCCGGCGGCGTTCGTCGCGATCCGGGTCCCGTAGTTCAGCGCGGCGAGCACGACCGGCTCGACGAGGGTCGCCTCGACCCGCGGGGCGGTGACCCGCAGGAGCGGCACCTCGGCCGGCACGCACGTCCCCTCCGGCAGGGCCCAGACGGTGCCGGTGAAGCGCAGCGCCGCGAGCCGCGCGAGCAGGGCCGCGGAGAAGCGCCCGTCCCGGCGCAGCCACGCGAGCTCGTCGGGGTCCGCGCGCAGCTCCCGCAGGGCCGCGACCGCCTCCTGGACGCCGGCGAGCATCACCCACGGGCGCTCCTCGGGCAGGCGCCGCACCACGACCTCGAACGAGACGAGGTCGTCCCGTCCGTGGCGGACGAACCCGTCCGCCATCGTCAGCGTGTAGAGGTCGGTCCGCAGGACGCTCATCGCCGGGACGCCCCGTCGCGGGCGCGCCAACGAGCATACGGCGCGGTGCCGCTCGTCCGGTAGCCTTCGGCGGAAGAAGGGCAGTATCCCGCAAGCGACGTCGCCGTCAGTCCGGTCCCCGCGGGGACCCGGTGCGTCGGCCCCGGCAGGGGTGGGAGAGACCTTCGACCCAATCCCTGCAACGAGGTCGGAGTCTCACCCATGAACCTGTCCCTGCTCGCCGCATCCTCCAACGAGAGCACCGGCTCGGACGTCTCCCCGGTCGTCTGGATCGCGTTCACCGCGTTCATCATCGCGATGCTCGTGCTGGACCTCGTCGTCCACCGGCACAGCGAGGGCGACAGCGCGGAGGACGCCCACGTCCCGCCGTTCCGCCAGAGCGTCATCTGGTCGATCGGCTGGACCCTCCTGGCGGTCGCGTTCACCGCGCTGATCCCGCTCGTCCACGACGGGTTCGGCGGCAAGGAGTCCGGCGAGTACCTCACCGGCTACGTCATCGAGCGCAGCCTCTCGCTGGACAACCTCTTCGTCTTCACGATCCTCTTCAGCTTCTTCAGCGTCCCGATCTACGCCCAGAGGAAGGTGCTCTTCTACGGGATCATCGGGGCGATCGTGCTGCGCGCGATCTTCATCCTCGTCGGCGGCGCGCTGCTCAACGCGTTCCACTGGATGATCTACGTCTTCGGCGCGTTCCTCGTGATCACGGCGATCCGGATGGCGACGCACTCCGACGAGGAGGTCCACCCGGAGAACAACCCGGTGCTGAAGCTCATCCGACGGGTCATCCCGATGACCGACCGGTACGAGGGCTCGAAGATCTTCATCCGCGAGAACGGCAAGCGGATCGGCACGCCGATGGTCGCGGCGCTCGCGATGGTCGCGACGTTCGACGTGATCTTCGCGATCGACTCGATCCCGGCGATCTTCGCGGTGACCCGCGAGACGTTCATCGTCTTCGCCGCCAACGCGTTCGCCCTGCTCGGCCTGACGTCGCTGTTCTTCCTCATCGCCGGCCTGCTCGAGCGGTTCCACTTCCTGAGCTACGGCCTGGCGTTCATCCTCGGCTTCGTCGGCATCAAGATGCTGATCAGCGACGTCTACCACATGCCGATCGGCGTCTCGCTCGGCGTCATCATCGGCACGCTGCTGATCGCCGCCTGGGCGTCGCGGCGCTGGCCGAAGGACGAGGGCCACGGCCCCGGCGACGGCGACGGCCCGCCGCCGCCGGCCACGGGCTCCACGCCCGCGGCGAGCTCCGTGAGCTGACGGGCGCGCGCGGCCGGGGCGGCCCGCGGACGCCGAGGCGTCCTCGGCGTCGCCCGCCGGCCGCGCGCGGCGACGCCGCGGCTGGGACTGGGAGACTTGCGGCGCCGTGGCCGCGCCCGTCGTCTCCGTCGTCGTTCCCACGCGCGACCGCCCCGAGCGGCTCGCGCGCCTGGTCGACGGCCTGCGCGCCCAGACGCTCGGCGTCGAGCGCTTCGAGGTCCTCGTCTGCGACGACGCCTCGACCGGCCCGCAGGTCGGCGACGTGCTGGCCCGCGCGGGGGAGCACCTCGACCTGCGCGTCCTGCGCCACGCGACGCCGCGCGGCCCGTCGGCGGCCCGCAACACCGCGTGGCGGCACGCGCGCGGGACCCTCGTCGCGTTCGTCGACGACGACTGCGTGCCGGCGCCGCGGTGGCTCGAGGCGCTGCTCGACGCTTGGGCGCGCGGAGCCGACCGCGGGGATGCCGTCGTGCAGGGACGCGTGGACCCCGATCCGGCGGAGTACCCGCACGAGTTCGGGCCGTTCTCGACCACCCTCTGGGTCACGGAGGCGGGGCCGCGGTTCGAGACGGCGAACATCGCCTATCCGCGGGCGCTGCTGGAGCGGCTCGACGGGTTCGACGAGTCGCTGGTGATCGCGGGGGAGGACACCGACCTCGGCTGGCGGGCGATCGAGGCCGGAGCGGTCGTCGTCTGGGCGGGCGAGGCGCTCGTGCACCACGGGGTGATCCAGCAGGGACCGTGGGGGCGGCTCGCGAAGGGCCGCCGGTGGCGCTACGTGCCGGCGGTCTACCGGCGTCACCCCGGGCTGCGCCGGACGCTCATCGGCGGGGTCTTCTGGGGGCCGCTGCACTGGTGGCTCTTCCGGGCGTTGGCGGCGCTGGCCCTGCGGCCCCGGTCGCCCACGCGCGCCGCGCGGCCGACCGGTCTGCGGGGGCCCCGTCGCGGGCCCGGCTGGGCGCTCGTGCGCTGGTGGCTGGCGATGCCCTACGTCCTGCGGCTCGTCGACTACCGGACGGGCCCGCTGCTGGCGCCCTACCGCCTGGCCTGCGACCTCGTCGAGGTCGCCGCGATCGGCACCGGGGCGGTCCGCCACCGGATCCCGATGCTCTGAGCCCGGCCCCGCCGGCGCGTTCCGTGGTCCTCGGCCCTCGTCCGCCTTGAGGGCGCGGTGCCTCGGTCCCGTGCCGTTGCGGGGTCGCGGGGGCTCGCCCGCGGTGCTCGTCGTCGCGGCGACCAGCCGGGTGCGCCCCCCGCCAGGCGTCTGGGCCCGGGTGCCGCACCCGGGCGCTCCTGCAGCCGCGGTGCGGCGCATGCCCCGGCGCGCGCCACGAGGGTCGTACCGCGGGCGCCCGCCGGTCCGAGAGCGCCGCACGGACGCTGACCTCGCGCGGATTCGGGACGGGAAGCAGACCGCAGCGAGCTACGCTCCCGTGATGGCCGGCGAGGCGCTGCTCGAGGACCGCGGGATCCGGCTCGTGCGGGCCGGCAACCCGGGACCGAAGACGCTGACCGGGACGAACACCTGGGTCGTCGCCGACGGGGAAGGCGCCTGGGTCGTCGATCCGGGCCCCGACCTCGACACGCACCTCGACGCGGTCGCCGCGGCGGTCGCCGACGCCGGCGGCCTGGCCGGCGTCGCGCTGACGCACCGCCACGAGGACCACGCCGCCGGGGTGGCCGGCCTCCTGCGCCGCACCGGTCCCGCGCCGCTGGCCTCGCGCAGCGGCTGGGTCCCGGAGGGCGCGCCGGAAGGGACGACCGCCCTGACCGTCGCGGAGGGCGACCTCGCCGGGCCGTTCGCGGTCCACGAGACCCCGGGCCACGCGTCGGACCACGTCGTCTTCCGCTCCGGCGACGCGCTCTTCGCCGGGGACACCGTCCTCGGGACCGGCAGCGTCCTGCTCGTCCCGCACGCGGGTGCGCTGGCGGGCTACCTGGCCGCGCTCGAGCGCCTCCGCGCGCTCGACCTCGCGGTGCTCCTGCCCGGCCACGGGCCGGTCGTCGACGACCCGCCGGCGAAGCTCGACGAGTACCTCGCCCACCGCCGCGACCGCGAGCGCCGGCTCGTCGACGCGCTCGACGCCGGGCTACGCAGCGCGGACGAGCTGCTGGACCGCGTGTGGGACGACGCCCCCGGCATCCTGCGGCTCGCCGCCGCGGTCACGCTGCGCGCGCACCTCGACAAGCTCGCCGACGAGGGCCGGTTGCCCGACGGCGTCGAGCTCCAGGACTTCGGCGGGTTCGACGGCCTCTAGCCCCGCCGATCGGCGGCTCGGGCGGGCGCCCGTCCAGGTCCGGCCGGTCCGGGCCCCCGCACGGGCGGCACCGGGCGGCTGGGCACGGCGCGGACGGTCGCGGCCGCGGCGGCGGTCGTGGTGGGAGACGTCCGCGTGGGGGCCGCCGGCGCTACGCTCCCGGACCTACTCGTCGGTACCCCACGAGGGTGCTGGTGCCCGGACGCGCCCGGCGCGTCACCATCCCGGCGCCCTCGCGCCACCCACCCGCAGGAGACCCCATGACCGGTGTCGTCATCGCCTCCGCCGCCCGCACCACGATCGGCAGCTACGGCAAGTCGCTGAAGGACGTCCCCGCGACGCAGCTCGGCATCACCGCCGCGAAGGCCGCGATCGAGCGCGCCGGCCTGCAGCCCGAGCAGATCGAGCACACGGTCTACGGCAACGTCATCCACACGAACACCGACGACATGTACATGGCCCGCGTGGTCAGCATCGGCGCCGGCGTCCCGCAGGAGAGCCCGTCCCTGACGGTCAACCGCCTCTGCGGCTCGGGCGTCCAGTCGATCGTCACCGCGACGATGCACATCCAGACCGGGGACGTGGACGTCGCGCTCGCCGGCGGGGCCGAGTCGATGTCGCAGGCGCCGTACTGGGTCTCGAACGCCCGCTGGGGCGCGAAGATGGGCCCGTCGCCGATGGTCGACCCGGTCGTCGGCGGCCTGACCGACCCGTTCCGCAAGATCCACATGGGCGTCACGGCGGAGAACCTCTCCGTCCGCGACACGATCTCCCGCGAGGACCAGGACGCCTTCGCGTACGCGAGCCACCAGAAGGCCGCTGCCGCCCGCGCCGCCGGCAAGTTCGCCGACGAGATCACGCCCGTCGTGATCAAGGGCCGCAAGGGCGACGTCTCCTTCGACACCGACGAGCACATCCGCGAGGACATCTCGATCGAGGCCCTCGCGAAGCTCAAGCCCGCGTTCAAGCGCGAGGACGGCACGGTCACCGCCGGCAACGCATCGGGTCTGAACGACGCCGGCGCCGCTGTCACGCTGCTCAGCGAGGCGAAGGCCGCAGAGCTCGGCGTCGCGCCGAAGGCGAAGATCCTCGGCTACGCCGTCACGGGCGTGGACCCGAGCATCATGGGCATCGGTCCCGTCACGGCGATCCGCAAGGTCCTCGACCGGACCGGCGTCGCCCTCGACGACATCGCCGTCATCGAGCTGAACGAGGCGTTCGCCGCCCAGTCGCTCGCCGTCACCCGCGAGCTCGGCCTCGCCGACGACGACCCGCGCGTGAACCCGAACGGCGGCGCGATCGCCCTCGGCCACCCGATCGGCGCCTCCGGCACGATCGTCACGATCAAGGCCCTGAGCGAGCTGCACCGGACCGGCGCGCAGTACGGCCTCATCTCGCTCTGCATCGGTGGCGGGCAGGGCATCGCCCTCCTCATCGAGCGCGTCTGACCTCCGGTCTCCGGCGGGCGATGCCCTGCCCGCCGGAGACCGAACTCGCGTACCGGGTACGCCTCGGGGCGGGTGACGGCGATGGTCGCGGCGGTGCCAGGGGTGCGAAGTGGCGCCGCGCGCGTTAGGGTCAGGAGCGCGCACCGACCCGCGCACTGCTGCCGTGTTGTTCACCACCGCCGACGACGTCCACGACCATCTCGGTCGCCTGCTCCAGGAGCTGGCCACCGATCCCGATCTGGGCAGTCGCCTCACGCACCTGGACCTCGTGCTGCAGCTGCGGTGCCGGCACCCCGACGCGACGGTCACCCTCGTGGCCCGCGCCGCGGACGCCCCGCGCGTCGCCGTCGGCGAGCCGGGCGAGGACGTCCCGCAGCCCGACGTCACGCTGACGATGGACGCCGACGTCGCCCACCACCTGTGGCTCGGCCAGCAGAACGTCGCCATCGGCATCGCCCGCGGCCTCATCCAGGCGAAGGGCGACGGCCGGAAGGTCATCGACCTCCTCGGCCTGACCAACGACATCGTCCCGCGCTACGAGCAGCTCCTCCGGGCCGCCGGGCGCGAGGACCTGCTCACCGCCGCGGCCTGAGCCGCGGAACCCGCCCTCAGGCGCCCGACGGACCCCGCTCGCCGGCCGGGACGTCCGCGGCGGGGTAGCTGCGCCGCACGCCGCCGCGCTCGATGCGCAACCGTGCCTCGTCGCCCTCGAGCTCGAGCTCCGGCGTCGTGGACGGCGGCTCCCGTCGTCGGCACGCCTCCAGCGCCGCGGCGACCGTCGGCCAGCCCTCCAGCTCCTCGAGCTGGCGCAGGGTCGGGAACGCCATCGTGGCCCGCTCCTCCGCCGACTCGGCGAGCAGGGCCGCGGGCGTCGCCCAGCGCGCGTCGACGATCTCCTCGCCGTCGATCCGCACCGCGGGGTCGCCCTCGATCGGCCCGAGGAAGAACGTCGTGTCGAACCGGATCGGCAGGACCGTCGGCGTGATCCAGCGGTCCAGCGGCACGAGCCGCTCAGGAGCCACCGGGACCCCCGTCTCCTCCTGCAGCTCGCGCGCCGCAGCGTGCGCATCGTCGGCGTCGGTCGGCTCGACGCGCCCACCGGGGAAGACCCAGAAGCCGCCCATGAACCGCGCGCTCGGCGTGCGCTGCGCGACGAGCACCTCGAGGCCTGCGGCCCCGTCGCGGATCGGCACCACCGCCGCCGCGGGGCGCGGAGTGACCGGGGACGACGGCGCGGAAGAGCTCGACACGCCGTCAACGGTAGTGCGTCCTGCACCGCCCGCGCGGCGGATCGGCCATCGCGGACGACCCCGCGCGTCGTATCGTGCCGGCCCATGAGCGACGAGCAGTGGATCTGCGAGGCCTGCGGCTTCGTGTACGACCCGGCCGAAGGCGACCCCGACGGCGGCATCCCGCCCGGAACCGCCTTCGAGGACATCCCGGACACCTGGATGTGCCCGGTCTGCGGTGCCCGCAAGGGCGAGTTCACGAAGCTCTAGGGGGCGGGCCCCAGCCCGCACGTCGGGCTGGGTCAGTCGCCGACGGCGCCCTGCACGAGGGCGCCGTAGTCGACCTTCCACGTGCCGCCGACGCGGCGCAGGGGCGGCGCGCCGGCGGCGGTCGTCACGACCGCCCGGTCGCCGCGCACGCTGACCCTGGCGCCGCGCAGCGCCCGCAGCAGCGACGCCGGCGGCGGCGAGGACGAGTTGCCGCTGTTGGCCATGAGCGTCTCGCAGTCGACTCCCTCGCGGCCGACGCGGGCCGCGAGCCGCTCGACCCCGACGACGGTCGCGCAGACCGTCGCGACGTCCCGCTCGCCCACGGCGACCGCGAACCGCCGCAGCACCGCCCGGACCTCGCGGGCGGTCGCTGCGTCCGCGTGGCGCCCGCCCTCCAGCGTCAACGGCGCCGGACGGGGCGCCTTCGGCACCGACGCCCCGGCGTCGGCCGGGACGTCGGCCGGCGGGGCGACCGTCGAGGGGCTGATCGCGTTCGGCGCGTCGCTGCCGCACCCCGCGAGCGGGACGGCGAGCGCGGCGAGCGCGAGGAGGACGGGGCGGGTCGGCATCGGGCGGACGGCGGATCGGCCGGGCACGGGGTCTATCACGCGCCGCGCGCGCGTCGCGTGCCAGCGTCCGGTCGATCCGGGTCCGGGCTCAGGCCGGGTCGGTCAGCGGGACGGCGGCCGGCGCGCCGCCGGCGTCGGAGGCCGCGGCCGCCGACGCCGGCCGTCCGGGGGCCAGCAGCCCGACCACCGCGCCGACCGCGAGGACCGCGGCGCCGACCGGCAGCGCCGCCAGCAGCCCGTCGGTGAACCCCTCGGGCGTGGCGTGCGAGCCGTGCGCGGCGAAGATCGTCGCGAGCACCGCCACGCCGAACACGCCGCCGGTCTCGCGGATCGCGTTCGTCGCGCCCGACGCCTTGCCGGCGAGCTCCGGCGGCGCGCTCGCGAGCACGGCCCCCGCCACGGGGGCGAAGACGAGCGCCATGCCGACCCCGGCGAGGACGAACGGCGGGACGAGCTCGCCGTAGGGCACCGTGAGCGAGGAGACCTGCGCGATCCAGAACAGCGCGACCGCCTGCAGCGCCATGCCCGTCACGAGCAGCGGCCGGGCGCCGATCCGGTCGCTGAGGATCCCGGCGATCGGGGCGATGAGCACCGGCATGCCGGTCCACGGCAGCGTCCGCAGGCCCGCCTCCAGCGGGCCGTAGCCCTGGGCGATCTGGAAGAACTGGCTCAGGAGGAAGATCGAGCCGAACATCCCGAAGAACATCGCGAAGGACAGCCCGTTCGTCGCGCTGAACCGGACGGACCGGAAGAGCCCGAGGGGCAGCATCGGCGCCGGCGTCCGCCGCTCCCACGCGAGGAACGCGCCCAGCAGCAGGACGCCGACGGCGAGCGAGGCGACGACGGTCGTCGAGCCCCAGCCGAGGACCTGGCTGCGGATGACGCCGAAGGTCAGCCCGAAGAGGCCGCCGGTCACGAGCAGCAGCCCGGGGCGGTCCAGCGGCGTGCTCGCGCCGCCGGGACCGAACGACTCGCGCAGCTCGCGGCGGGCGATCGGCAGCAGGGCGAGGCCGATCGGGACGTTCAGCCAGAAGATCCAGGACCAGAGCCTTGTCCTGCTCCCGCAGGGTGTCCACGAACGAGCCG
>JALRCL010000262.1 GCA_023268575.1 Patulibacter sp. | reverse complement strand
GACGATGTCGCCGTACCAGCACGGCGAGGTCTTCGTCACCGAGGACGGGGCCGAGACGGACCTCGACCTCGGCCACTACGAGCGGTTCACGAACACGAACACCTCGAAGGCCTCGAACGTCACGACGGGCGGCATCTACGACACGGTCATCCGTCGCGAGCGCCGGGGCGACTACCTCGGCGGCACGGTCCAGGTCGTCCCGCACATCACGAACGAGATCAAGAACCGGATCAAGCTCATCGCGGAGTCGTCCGAGGTCGACGTCGTGATCTGCGAGATCGGCGGCACCGTCGGCGACATCGAGTCGCTGCCGTTCCTCGAGTCGATCCGCCAGTTCCCGTCCGACGTCGGACGGCGCAACTGCATGTTCATCCACCTCACCCTCGTGCCGTACATCAAGCACGCGGGCGAGCTGAAGACGAAGCCCACGCAGCACTCCGTCAACGAGCTGCGGCGCATCGGCCTCCAGCCCGACATGCTCCTCTGCCGGTCCGAGGCGGTTCTCAGCCGCGACATCCGGTCGAAGATCGCGCTCTTCACCGCGCTGCCGGACGACATGGTGATCTCGGCCAAGGACGTCGACGACGTCTACGAGATCCCCCTCTGGTACCGCGAGGAGTCGGTCGACCAGCGCGTCCTGGACCACTTCGGCCTCGAGGCGCCGGCGCCCGACGTCAGCGACTGGGAGCAGGTCGTCCAGCGCACGCGTGCGGCCCGCAGCAAGGTCCGGATCGGGCTCGTCGGCAAGTACGTCAAGCTCGAGGACGCCTACAAGTCGGTCGCCGAGGCGCTGAAGCACGCCGGCGTCTGGGACGGCGCGAAGGTCGAGATCGACTGGGTCGACAGCGAGCACCTCGAGAGCGAGCAGGTCGCCCTGGACCGGCTCGGCGACCTCGACGGCATCCTCGTGCCCGGAGGCTTCGGCGGCCGGGGGATCGAGGGCAAGATCCTCGCGTGCAAGGTCGCGCGCGAGCAGGGCATCCCGTTCCTCGGGATCTGCCTCGGCATGCAGATGGCCGTCGCGGAGTACGCGCGTCACGTCGCCGGCATGCCGGGCGCGAACTCGACCGAGTTCGATCCCGAGACGGAGTGGCCCGTGATCGACCTCCTCCCCGAGCAGAAGGAGGTCCGGGACCTCGGTGGGACGATGCGGCTGGGCGCGGACCCGGTGAAGCTCGCGCCCGGCACCAGGATCCGCGAGCTCTACGGCGAGGAGACCGTCTACGAGCGGCATCGCCACCGCTACGAGGTCTCGATCACGCTGCGCAAGAAGCTCGAGGCAGCGGGGCTCGTCGTCGGCGGCACGTCGCCGGACGGCCGCCTGGTGGAGGCGATCGAGCTGCCCGATCACCCGTTCTTCGTCGCGGCCCAGGCGCACCCGGAGTTCAAGAGCCGTCCGGAGCGTCCGTCGCCGATCTTCGTCGGTTTCGTGAGCACGGCGCACCAGCGCGCGCAGGAGCGCCGCGAGATCCAGCAGCTCACCGCGACCCCGGCGGAGCGCTGAGCGACCCCACCGACCAGGGCGCGCTGCCGCTCGGGGACGGCGCGTCGGAGGGCTCGACGGGGTCCGCGCGGCTCGCCGGTGGCCCTGATCCGCGCGAGCAGCTGCTGCTGCGGGAGCAGTTCGCGGCGCTCTGCGCGATCGCGAGCCCATCCGGGCGGGAGCGGGCCTGCGCCGATCACGTCATCGGCGTTCTGGAGGCCCTCGGGCTGCCGGTCGGGGAGGACGACGTCCACCGGCGCATCGGGGGCGACACGGGCAATCTCCTCGTCCGGATCCCGGGCCGGGACCCGCGCGCGGAGCCGCTGCTGCTCTGCGCCCACCTCGACACGGTCCCGGTCACGCCACCGATCGTGCCGGTGCTCGGCGATGACGGGACCTGGCGCGACGAGCGCGGCGGCGTCCTGGGCGCCGACAACAAGGCGACCGTCGCCGCGCTGCTCGTGCTCGCCGACCGCTGGAGTCGGTGGCCGCCGCCGATCCCCGTCGAGCTGCTGCTCACCGTGCAGGAGGAGCCGCAGCTGCGCGGCGCGACCGCCCTGGATCCGTCGCCGCTCCGGGCGCGGACCGGCTACGTCGTGGACCACCCGTCGCCGATCGGCGGGCTCGTCCTCGGCGCTCCTGGGCACGTGCGGTTCGAGGCCCGCTTCCGCGGTCGGGCCGCGCACGCCGGGATCGCCCCCGACGCCGGCCGCAGCGCGGTGCGGGCCGCGGCACGAGCGATCCTCGCCCTGCCGCACGGGCGGCTCGCGGACGGCTGCACCGTGAACGCCGCCGCGGTGTCGGGGGGCCCGGCCGGCGCCGATCCGGCCGACCCTCCGACGAACGTCGTCCCCGACGTCGCGCGTCTGCTCGGGGAGGTCCGCGGTCCCGACGCGGATGCGCTGCAGCGGGCCGTCGACGCGGTCGAGGCCGCGCTGCACGATGCGGCGCACGAGCCGTCCGAGCCGGTCGACCTCGAGATCGTGCTGGAGAGCCGCTTCGCGCCCTACCGCCACCGCGACGGCCACCCGGCCGTGGAGCGGGCGCGCGCGGCGCTGCTCCGGATCGGGATCGAGCCCCGACCGTTCGCCGACGCAGGCGGCAGCGACGCGAACGTCCTGCAACTGCGCGGCATCACGACGGTGAACCTCAGCGGCGGCAACCGCGACGCGCACCGCGCGGGGGAGTCGGTCGACGACATCGACCTGTCGCGAACGGTGGCGCTCCTGGACGGCCTCGTCCGCGACGGCGCGACGGCGGACGTCGTGCGTTGAGCGCGAGCCGCAGAGCGCGGGCGCTCACGGCCGCCGCAGCGGCCGCGAGCGCCCGGCCGGCTCAGCTGTGGCGGAAGCGCCGGACGATCGCGTTGCCCGAGAGCATCACGATCGCCAGGAGGGCGAGACCGCCGGCGGCGATGACGCCGGTGGGCGACGAGCCGTCGCCCTTGACGAAGGAGGCCGGGGAGGCCGACGCGGAGACCGGAGCGTAGTCCGCCGTCTCAGGCGCCTGACGCAGGAGCAGGCGCACGAGGCGCTCGCGACCGGCGGCGGTGTCGATGTCGTCGACGACCGGGACGCGACGCTTCTCGAACTCGTCGATGTGCGACGGCTTCGTGTCGCGACGCTCGACGAACACGCCCGGCACTTCCTCGCGGCGGAGGCCGACACCGATGCCCTGGAGGAACCGGCGGTGCGCGGCGGACTCCTTCGGGCCGTAGGCGAGGACGGCGGCGATCACCGGCGTGATGTCGTCCGGCGCGTCGGGGAAGAGCGCCTCGCGGATCGCGTCGGCGTCCGCGCCGTCCCCGGACAGGGCCGCCGCGGTCGCGCGACCGATCGCGCGGGGCGACGAGGAGCCGGCGATCCGGCGGGCGAGGTCCGAGCTGAGGAAGTCGTCGAGCCGCTTGCGGTCGACGTCCACGAACCGGTACCAGACGCGGCCGTCCCGAAGCGCGCGCTCGACGTCGCGGCGGATGCGCTTGGGCAGCACCCCGAAGCTCGCGAAGAGGATCGGCCGGGCGGCGCGCGGCGCGGCGGCGCCGGAGCCGCCGGCGGCTCCGGTCCCGCCCCCGGTGCCGTTGCCGGTCCCCGAGCCGGTGCCGCTGCCCGTCCCGCCGTCGTCGGTGCCCGTGTCCTCGCCGCCGGTGCTTCCGCCGGTGTCGCCACCGGTGTCACCACCGCGGTCGTCCGGCGTCGTGACCGTGGTGGTCGTCGCCGGCGTGGTCGTGATCGTCGGCGTGCCGCCGCGGTCGTCGGGCGTCGTCACCGTCG
>JALRCL010000917.1 GCA_023268575.1 Patulibacter sp. | reverse complement strand
TGCTCGCCAGCGACGCCGTCACGGGCGCGCTCGGCGTCGCGGCGAGCACTGCCGTCGTCGGCTCGGCCGGGGTCGCGGCCAGCGCGGCGGTCTCCGCCTCGGCCGGCGTCGCCGCGAGCGCGGGCGTCGGCCTGAGCGCCGGGGTCGCCGCCAGCTCGGGGGTCGTCGCGAGCGCCGGGATCGCGGCGTCCTTCCTGCTCGCGGCGTGCCGTCGGTGCGTGCGGTGCGCAGCGTGCGTGGCCTGCGTCGACTGCCGCGACTGCTTCGCGTGCGTGGGCTGCCGCGACTGCTCCGGCCTGCGGTTCGCGGTCGGCGCGGTCGGCGTCCACCGCCGATGAGGGCACCGACCGTGCCCCGCCGGACCGGCCGCTGAGATCGACGGCGTCCACGTCGTCGCTCGGCGCCCACCGCCCGTCGGACGGCTCGATCGCCGGGCGTCGTCGATAGCCTTCCCCGCGGTGCCGCTCCCCCGCTCGGTCCCCCGCCGACGGCGCCCCCTGCGAGCGCTCCTGCTCGCGTCGGCCGCCGTCCTCCTACCCGCCCCGGTCCTCGCGCCGGCCGCGACGTCCCCGTCCGACGACGAGCCCGCGCTCGGCAAGCCCGGCCGCTCACGGACCGCGCTCTTCGCCGCCGCCCTGCGGAGCGACCCGATCTTCGTCAGCCCGTCCCTGCAGCGAATCGCGACGCCACGGGAGCTCGCCGCCCTGCGCCGCGAGGTCGCGGCGATGCCCGTCCCGACCTTCGTGGTGCTCGCGCCGAACCTCCTGGGCGAGCCCGACGGCGAGCAGCTCGACCGCCCCGCGCTGCTGCACGACCGGCTCGCCCGCGACGGGGTCTACGTCACGTCGACGGAGTTCGGCTCGCTCTCGGCGGCGTCGTTCGGGGTCCGCACGCGCCTCGATCCGCGCACCGCCGCGAACGACGCAGGCCTCGTGATCGACCGACGCGACGGGCCGTTCGCCCGGATCCGACAGACGCTGCGCGAGATCCGCACCGGCGTCCGGCCGGCCGCGGCGGTCGCCCAGGAGGAACGGTTCCTTCGCGAGAGCGCCGAGGGCCGGCCCGACGACGGTGGTGGGATCCCCTCGTGGCTCGTGCTCCTCGCCGCGTTCGCCGGGGGCGTCGCGATCCCGCCGATCGCCATGACGCTCACGCCGGCCGCGCGCCGCCGCCGTGCGGCGACGCGGAAGGACCAGGGCCCGCGGCTCGCGCCGGTCGACGCAGCGACGGCCCGCCGCGAGGCCCTCACCACGCTGTCGCGGCTGGCGCGGTCGCTCGCCTCGGCGGCGGACCCACCGCCGGCGGCGCAACGGCGCTACGACGCCGCGTCGAAGCTCCTCGACGACCACCCTCAGGATGGCCTCGCGCTCGTCGCAGCGGCGACCCTCGCCGAGGGTGGCCGGGCGCTCCTCGGTCGTCCGGCGGATGCCAGCTGGCGGCCGTGCTTCTTCGACCCCCGGCACGGGGAGGCGACGGCCGCGGCGCGCTTCCGTCGCGGATCGGCCGAGGTCCCGCTGCCGGCCTGCCGTGCGTGCGCGCAGGCGATCGCCGCCCACCGTGCGCCGGAGGCCCTCGCCGACGACGGCGTCGTCTACTGGGAGCGCGACACGGCGTGGACCCGGTCGGGCTTCGGCGCCCTCGACGACGACCTCGCCGACGTCGTCCTGCGGGGAGCGGCGCCGTGACCGTCCGCGGCTCCCGTGCGATCGCCGCGCTGCTGCTCGTCCTCGTCGCCGTGCTGCTGGGAACGAGCACGGCCGGCGCCGCGACGCCGGACGACCCGGCGCTGCGCAGCGCCCCCGCGGACCGGCTCGACCGGCTGGCGGCGGCGCTGCGCTCCTCCCCGGTCGTGGTCGACCCGGAGCTCGACTGGCTCGTCGACGCGCCGATGCGCCGCCGCCTGCTGGACGCGGTGTCCGGGTCGTCGGTCCCGTTCCGCGTGGTCGTCCTGCCGCTGAAGACCGAGGACGAGTCGGGCGGCGACGCCGAGCGGGTGCTGCGCGGGCTGCAGCAGCGCCTGCGCGAGGACGCGATGTACGTCGTCGTCGGCGACGACGGCTCGCTCGAGTCCAGCCCCCTGGGCGTGCAACGGCGGATCGACGTGCCGTTCGACCTGCGGTACCCGCCGATCGAGCGCCGCGCCGAGGGCGAGCGTCCCGACCGGTTCCGCACCGTCCCGGGGCGCCTGAGCCGGCTCGCGCGGATCGTCGACGGGTCGCCCCGCTCCTCGACCCCGAGCCGGGGCGTGACCGCGGTCCGGCGACTGAGCACGCTGCCGTCGGAGTACGCGTTCAGCGATGACGACGACGGGCTCTCGACGGCCGCGGGTGCGGTGCTGCTGGCTCTGCTGGGAGGCCTCGTCGGGATGGGGACCGTGCTCGTACGCACGCGCCGTGCGGCCGTGCGCGAGCGCGAGGCCGCACGGGCAGCGCGGGCACGAGCCCAGGCGCAACGGGCCGCACAGGACAAGCGAGGGCGCCGCCGGCGCCGGAGGAGGCGCCAACGGTGAGCGACGTGACGCAGCGATGGACGACCCGAGCGGCGCAGCTCCTCGCGGTGGCCCTCGCGGTGGTGCTGCTCCTGCCGGCGATCGCCCAGGCGGCCCGACCGGCGGCGATCGCCCGCGAGCTCGAGCGCTCGCCGCTGTATGTCGACCCCGCATATGCCGACGCGCTCGCCCCC
>JALRCL010000091.1 GCA_023268575.1 Patulibacter sp. | reverse complement strand
GGACGATCGCGCCGGGGCGCAGGTCGAAGGCCTCCTGGATGGCGGCCTGGATGCGCTCGTCGGGCACGGTGCCCGTGCCGAAGCTCTCGACGTAGAGGCCGACGGGCTGCGCCATGCCGATCGCGTACGAGAGCTGCACCTCGCACACCTCGGCCAGACCGGCCGCGACGATGTTCTTGGCGATGTAGCGGGCCATGTACGCGGCCGAGCGGTCGACCTTGGTCGGGTCCTTGCCGCTGAAGGCGCCGCCGCCGTGGCGGCCGCGGCCGCCGTAGGTGTCGACGATGATCTTGCGGCCGGTGAGGCCCGTGTCGCCGACGGGACCGCCGATGACGAACCGGCCGGTCGGGTTGACGAGGAACTCGTCGAGCAGCGCGTTCTCGTCGTAGAGCTCGCCCGGCAGCACGGGCTTGACGACGGCCTCCCAGAGGTCGGCCTTGATCTTCGCCTGGTCCAGCACGTCCTCGGAGTGCTGGGTGGAGATGAGGAGCTTGTCGATCGAGACCGGCTTGCCGTCGCGGTAGCGGACGGACACCTGGGTCTTCGCGTCCGGACGGAGGTAGTCCAGCTCGCCGGACTTGCGGACCTGCGCGAGGCGCTCCGCGAGGCGGTGCGCGTTCTGGATCGCCACCGGCATGAGCTCGGGCGTCTCGTTCGTCGCGTAGCCGAAGATGATGCCCTGGTCGCCGGCACCCTCGAGGTCGAACTCGTCGGCCGAGCCGCCCTTGTGCTCGGTCGCGTCGTCGACGCCCTGCGCGATGTCGGCCGACTGCGGGTCGATCGCGTTGAGGACCGCGCAGGAGTCGGCGGAGAAGCCGAGGTTCCCGTCGGTGTAGCCGATCTTGCGGATCGCCTCGCGGGCGACCTCCTGCACGTCGATGTAGGCGTCCGTGCGGATCTCGCCCGAGACGACGACGAGGCCCGTGTTGACGAGGACCTCGCAGGCCACGCGGGCCTTCTCGACGTTGCTGTCGTTCGCGAGGACGGCGTCGAGGACGCCGTCGGAGATCTGGTCGGCGACCTTGTCCGGGTGGCCCTCGGAGACCGACTCCGAGGTGAACAGGTACTCGTTGGCGGCGTACTGGGTCATGGAATCCAGAGATCGATCGAGGCGGTCGTGTCGCCGCCGGAAGCTCGCGAGACCATACCGACCGCGCGAATCGCCGCGAGGTCGCCCTCGACGGCGGCGTACGCGGAGCGGTCGGCAAGGCCCGCGCTTCCGACGGCTCGCAGCAGGCGTTGGAAGTCCAGAAAACCTATCGACATCACCGGCTTTCCGCCGGTCGCGGTCGTGCGCGCGAAGCCGTCCACCGCGGAGAGGGGACTGCGTGGCCGCAGCACCTCCCGGGCGGCGCCGGGGCGGGTGAAGAGGATCACCCGGTTGCCGACGACGAGGTAGCCGAGCTGGACGCCGTCGCGCCACGCGAGCATCCACGCGGGCCGGCCGGCGACCGTCGTCCGCCGGAGCCGTCCGCCGGCGATCGCCGGGATCCGGTCGTGCAGCGAGCGCAGCGCCGCCCGGGCGCGCGCCCCGTCGGTGACCGGCACGACGATCGCCATCGCCGTCGAGAGCCCGCGACCACCGGGCAGCAGCACGATCTCGCTCGACCCCCGGACCGCGTCGACCAGGTCGCGTCGCAGACGGCTCGAGCCGTCGGCGACGAGCCTCGCCGTCGCCGTCGTGGCGCGACGCAGGAGCGCCTGCCCCTCGCGCTCGCCGACGGCGGCCAGGAGCCGCCGCACGTCGCCGAGCGGATCGACGGTCCGGAGGCTCGCCAGCGCCCCGGCCGGCGCGCTCGTCGCGGCCGCCGGCGCGAACGGGGAGCGGCCCGGCGCGGCGCCCCGCGTCCGCACGACGATCCGCGCTCCGGCGTCGCGCGGCGCGACCGCCACCGCTGCGCCCGCGAGCCCGGGCCGGTCGACGAGCGTCGCGAGGGTCGCGGGCAGGCCGCCCTGCGGGACGAGGACCCGCCGCAGCCCGTCGCGGGTGACCCAGGCGTCCAGCACGCGGTCGCGCGGCAGGCCCTCCGTCAGCTCCCGGACGAGCGGCTCGCGGGCGAACGAGCGCGCCCCCGGGAGCCGCTCGTGCAGCGCCCGCGCGGCCCGCACCACGGCGGGCCGGCCGATCGCGAGGAAGCGGCCGAGCCGCCGCACCTGCTGACCGCCGCACCGGCGCACCGGCGGGCCGGCGTCCTGCGTGCCGACCTCGACGAGCGCGAGCGGGCTGGCACGCCCCGCGCCGTCGGGCACGAGCGCGAGGGCGATCTCGTCGCCGATCGGCTCCAGCGGCGGGCACCCCCGGGGAACGAGCCCCTCGCGGATCCGGTCGCGCACACCGGGCCAGGCGGCGAAGCGCTCCAGCAGGCGCCGGGCGGCGGCGACCGGCGGACGTTCCCGATCGGTCGACGCGTGGAGGACGACGAGGGCGTCGCGCGGCACCAGCGCCAGGGCCGACTGGGGCGGCGGGCCGGGATCGCCGCCCTCTCCCGCCCGGACGAGGACGAGGGCCAGCGCCACCACCGTCACGAGTCCCAGGACGCGCCAGCGGCGCCGGGGAAGGGCGAACGCCCGGCGGCGGCTGGTCACCGGTCCCCGCGCCTCCGGGACCTCAGGAGCGCGGGGGCCCGCCGCCGACGCTGACCTCGCTGCGGCGCGTGCTGCGCTCGTTGAAGTCGATGATCACGGGGATGCCGTCCAGCCCGAAGCGGGCGCGGAGGCGGTTCTCGACGTAGTACGCGTAGTCCCGGACGACCCGGTTGCGGTCGTTCACGGAGATCGCGAACCGCGGCGGCTCCTCGCCGACCTGGCTGATGTAGAGCATCTTCAGCCGGTTGCCGCGCACGGCGGGCGGCTGCTTGTTCTCGACGGTCTCGGCGAGGAAGCGGTTCAGCTGGCTCGTCGGGATCCGGCCCTTGCGCTTGTCGCCGAGCGCGAGCGCCTCGTCGACCACGCGCTGGATGTTGCGACCCGTGAGCGCCGAGGCGGTCAGGACGCGCGGCCGCAGGCGCAGCTTCTGCTGCACCCGGGCGCGCTCGTGGATGAGGTCGTCCTCGCTCATCCCGTGCTCGTCCCACTTGTTCAGGACCAGCAGCGTCGCGCAGCCCGCCTTCATCGCGAGCTCGGCGACGCGGAAGTCCTGGCTCGTGACGCCGTCCTCGGCGTCGCAGACGACGATCGCGACGTCGGCGCGCTCGACGGCCTGCTGGGAGCGCAGCACGGTGTAGTACTCGACCGACTCGGTGACCTTCGCCTGCCGCCGCATGCCGGCCGTGTCGACGATGACCACCGGGCGCCCGTCGATCTCGATCGGCAGGTCGATCGCGTCGCGGGTGGTACCGGCCTCGTCGGCGACGATCACCCGCTGGTCGCCGACGACGCGGTTGACCAGCGTCGACTTGCCGACGTTCGGCCGCCCGACGATCGCCAGGCGCAGCTCGTCCTCGGCGCGCGGATCGCCGTCGCCCTCCGGCAGCGCCGCGACGACCGCGTCGAGCAGGTCGCCCGTCCCCAGGCCCTGGTTCGCCGACACCGCGATCGGCTCGCCGAGGCCGAGGCTCCAGAGCTCCGCCGTCAGCGGGATGTCCTTGCCCGCGTCGATCTTGTTGCCCGCCACGAGCACCGGCCGGTCCCAGCGACGCAGCAGGTCGGCGAGCTCCTCGTCGCCGGGGCGGACGCCCGCCTTCGCGTCGATGACGAGCACGGCCACGTCGGCGGTGCGCAGCGCCGCCTTGACCTGCCCGAGGATCTCGCTCGCCATCGGATCCGGGTCCAGCGCGTCGACGCCCCCGGTGTCGACGAGCTCGAAGGTCCGCCCGTTCCACTCGGCCTCGACGTGCTTGCGGTCGCGCGTGACGCCCGCCCGCTCGTGGACGACCGCCTCCCGGCGCCCGCTCAGCCGGTTGACGAGGCTCGACTTGCCGACGTTCGGATAGCCGACGATCGCGACCTGCCTCATGCGCGTGCCTCCGCGACGAGAGCGGCGATCCGCTCGACCACCGCGTCGAACGGCAGGCCCGTGGTGTCCACCTCGACCGCGTCCTCGGCGCGGCGCAGCGGCGACGCCTCGCGGGTCCGGTCGCGCTCGTCGCGCTCGCGCAGGTCGGTGAGCTCCTCGGCGACCGGCCGACCGGTCTGGGCGGCGCGGCGGGCGGCGCGCTCCTCGTCGCTGGCGGTGAGGAACACCTTGAGCTCGGCGTCGGGCCGCACGACGGTGCCGATGTCGCGGCCCTCGGCGACCCAGTCGCCGCGGGCGGTGAGCTTGCGCTGCCGCTCGACGAGCGCCTCGCGCACGGCGACGTCGGTGGCGACCTGGGACGCGCGCTGGCTCACCTCGGGGGTGCGGATCGCCGCGGTGACGTCGGCGTGGTCGAGCATCACGGCGTCGCCGGCGAAGTCGATCTGCAGCTCTGCGACGGGACGTGCCCGGTCGGCGGACTCGTCGTCGATCGCGGCGAGCGCGACGCACCGGTACATGGCGCCCGTGTCGAGGTACGTGAACCCGAGGCGCTGGGCGACGGCCCGCGCGACGGTGGACTTGCCGGCCCCCACCGGGCCGTCGATCGCGACGAGCATCGGGGCGAGGATAGGGCAACGCCCCCGCACCGACGGTGCCGGTCCGCGGCGTGCCCGGGGCTCGAACCCCGGCGGCGGCCGCCGGCTCGCGCCCGCGGGCGGGAGCCGTCGGCGCGTCCGTGGGACCCTGCGAGCATGCGCGCGCTCCGTCCCCTTCGGCACCGGGAGTTCCGGCTGCTCTGGGCAGGACTGGCGGTGTCGCTCGTGGGCGACGGGCTGTGGCTCGTGGCGCTCGCGTGGCAGGTGATCGAGCTCGACGGCGGACCGCTGCAGCTCTCGCTCGTGACCACCGCCTTCAGCGTGGGGCTCATCGGCTGCATCCTCATCGGGGGCGTCGTGGCGGACCGCGTGTCCCGCCGCCGGGTCATGCTCGCCGCCGACGCCGTCCGGCTCGTGGTGACGGTCGTCGTCGGACTGCTCGCGCTGGGCGGGGCGCTCGAGCTCTGGCAGCTCGCGATCGGCGCGTTCCTCGTCGGCTCGGCGGAGGCGTTCTTCGTCCCCGCGTTCACGGCGCTCGTGCCGCAGCTGCTGCCCGAGGACGAGCTGCTGGCGGCCAACGGGCTGGAGGGCGTGATCCGGCCCCTCGCGCTGCAGGCGCTCGGGCCCGGGCTCGGCGGCCTGATCGTCGCCGCGGCGTCGCCGGGCGACGCGATGCTCGCCAACGGCGCGTCGTACGCGATCTCCGTCCTCTGCCTCTGGCGGATGCGCCCGGTGCCGCTCCCGGTGCGGACGGAGGCGTCCCCGGCGGGGCTGCCGCCGACGATCGACGGCGCGGCCGTCGCCGCGGGCGCCGGCGGGCTGGGCGCGGCGCTCGCGGAGATGCGCGAGGGCTGGCGGTACGTCCGCAGCCAGCGGTGGCTGTGGGCGACGCTCCTCTTCGCCTGCATCGCGATCCTCTTCCTGCTCGGCCCGATCGAGGTGCTGCTGCCGTTCGCCGTCCGCGACCAGACCGGCGGCGGCGCCGACGCCTACGGGCTCGTGCTCGCCGTGTACGGGATCGGCGGTGCCGCCGGCGCGCTGCTCATCGCCAGCCGCCGCCTGCCGCGTCGGTACCTCACCGTCATGCTCCTCGCGTGGGGCGTCGGCAGCGCCCCGGTGGCGGCGTTCGGCTACCTCGAGGTGCTCTGGGCCATGGTCGTCGTGTCGGCGCTCGTCGGCGTCTGCGACCAGGTCGGCCAGGTCATCTGGGGAACGCTGATGCAGCGCCGGGTGCCGGCCGAGCTCCAGGGCCGCGTCGCGAGCCTCGACTGGTTCGTCTCGCTCGGGCTCCTCCCCGTGTCGATGGCCCTCGCGGGCCCGGCCGCGGAGCTCGTCGGGGTGACCGCCGTGTTCGTGGCGTCCGGTGCGGCCTGCGCGATCGTCGGTCTGGTGGTGCTCTTCGGGCTGCACCTGCGCCAGGACGAGCTCGCGCACCCGCTCGACGTCCCGGCGACGAGGCCAGCGGGCGGCGCGTCCTAGCGCCCACCGGCGAGGGCGACCGGGTCAGAGCAGGCCGCGCTCGCGCGCCGTCGCGACGGCCTCGGCGCGGGTGCCGACGCCGAGGCGGCGGTAGAGCAGCCGGACGTGGCTCTTCACGGTGTTGCGGGAGAGCACGAGCCGGTCGGCGATCGCGGCGAGCGTCAGGTCCTCGGCGAGGAGGACCAGGACGCGACGCTCGGCGGGCGACGGCGGCGTGCCCTCGCGAGGATCGGGCTGGCGCGGCTGCGCTGCCGGTGGCCGGGACGCCGCGAGCCTCGAGGCGTCGGTGAGGAGCGCGAGCGCCCCGTCGAGGTCGCCGCGCTCGAGCGCGTCGCGTGCGTGATCGAGGAGCTCGGGAAGGCCGTCGCCGGTGCGCCGGCCGGGCGCCGGGGCCGCCGTGCCGACCGGCGTCCGGTCCTCGCCGCCCACGCCGGCCTGCCGCGGGTCGTGGAAGCGCCCCGGACGGCGCTCCGTCAGGGACTGGAGGGTCGTTCGGCAGGAGGCGTCGTGCGTGGACATGGGATCCCTCCGAGCAGCGGCGCGGCGGCGGCCGGCTGCGCGTGTCGGTCCACCATGCCGCTCCAGCGGGCGCGACCACCCGGGACTCGAACGCACGTCCAGGGCCGTCGCGTCCGCCGGCCGGGGCGGGCGACCGAGAGCGGATCCCCGCTCAGCGGCGCTGCAGGCGCGCCAGGTCCGCGACGAAGCCCGGGTAGGAGACCTCGGCGGCCTCCATCCCGACGACCTCCACGCCCTCGCGGGACGCGAGGCCCGCCACCGCGCCGAGCATCGCCAGGCGGTGGTCGCCGTGCGAATGCAACGTGCCGCCGCGCAGCGCACCGGTGCCCTGGACGACGAACCCGTCCTCGGTCGCCTCGATCTCCGCCCCGAGGCCGCGCAGCCCGTCCACGACCGTCGCGATCCGGTCGGACTCCTTGTGCTTGAGCTCCTCGGCGCCCCGCACGACCGTCTCGCCGTCGGCGAAGACGCCCAGCAGCGCGACGAGCGGCAGCTCGTCGATGAGCAGCGGCACCTCGTCGCCCTCGACGACGGTGCCCTTCAGCGGACCGTGGGCGACGTCGAGGTCGGCGACCGGCTCGCCACGCGGGACCTCGCCGTCGCGGCGCTGCTCGCGCTCGCCGACGACGATCGCCCCCATCCGGTCCAGGACGTCGAGGAAGCCCGAGCGCGTCCAGTTCACCCCGACCTGCTCGACGAGCAGCCGCGATCCGCGGACGAGGACGCCGGCGGCGATCGGGAAGGCCGCCGAGGAGATGTCGACGGGGACCGCGATGTCCTCGACCGTCAGCTCGTCGACGTGGCCGACGGTGATCGCGTCGCCCGCGCGCCAGAGCGGGACGCCGAGCTGCGACAGCAGCCGCTCGGTGTGGTCGCGGCTGGCGACCGGCTCGACGACCGTCGTCTCGCCGTCCGCGAGCAGTCCGGCGAGCAGCACGCAGCTCTTCACCTGCGCCGAGGCGACCGGCAGCTCGTACC
>JALRCL010000040.1 GCA_023268575.1 Patulibacter sp. | reverse complement strand
TCACAAGATAATACTTTTTTGTTTGGAACCTTTGCCGTTACTTATCGCGCCTGAAGCCCACCGGAGCGCGGTCGTCGGGGGCTTCGACGAGCTGGCCGCCGCGGACCGGTCCGGCAAGCTCCAGGAGCTCGTCGGCGCCTGAGCGCCCGCGCGGAACGCCGGCTCAGGGCCGGCGCCCCGCGCCCCCGCGTGGCCGCGGCTGGCAGACGTCGCAGCTGTACGTCGCCCGCTGCGCCACGACGCGCTTGACCACCGGCGTCCCGCACGAGGGACACGGCAGCCCCGCGCGCCGGTGGACCTGGAACTCGTGCTGGAACCACCCGGTGACGCCGTCGACGTGCCGGAAGTCGTCGATCGTCGCCCCGCCCGCGGCGATCCCGTCGCGGAGGGCCCGTCGGATCCCGTCGGCCAGCGCGTCGCACTGGCGCGCCGTGAGCGCGCCGCCGGCCCGCAGCGGATGCACGCGGGCGTGGAAGAGCGCCTCGTCGGCGTAGATGTTCCCGACGCCGGCGACGATCCGCTGATCGAGCAGCAGCCCCTTGATCGCGGCGCGCCGGCCGCGGAGCCCCGCGCGCAGGACCGCGCCGTCGAACGCCTCCTCGAGCGGCTCGGGGCCGAGCCGGGCATCGATCCACGCGTCGGCGTCCGCGTCCCGCGCGAACCACCGCCCGGTCCCGAACCGCCGCGGATCGCAGAAGCGCACGACCCGGCCATCGTCGAGCGTCAGGGCCACGCGCTCGTACGGCGGCTGCTCGGGGTCGTCGAGCCCGTGGACGAGCAGCACGCCGGTCATCCGCAGGTGCACGACGACCGTCCCCGCCGGTCCGTCGTCGCCCTCCAGCCGCCACAGCAGGTGCTTGCCGCGCCGGTCCAGGGCGCGGAAGCGGCGACCCGCGAGCGCCGTCTCGACCGCCGCGACCGGCTGCGGGACGCACCAGCGCGGGTCGAGGATCTCGGCGCTCGTGATCCGCCGGCCGACGACGAGCGGCGCGAGCTGTCGGCGGATCGTCTCGACCTCGGGCAGCTCGGGCATCGCCTCCAGCTTGACGGGCGCGGACCGGCGTCGCGGCGCGCTGCGGTCGTCCGCTGCGCTCGGGCGGCCCCGCGTCAGGCCTCGGGTCCGACGAACGACCGCCCGGGCAGCCCGGGCTCCGCCGTGCCGGTGAGCCACCGCAGGACGGACGCGCCGACGTCCGCCAGCGCGCCGTCGTGACGTCCGGTGGCCGGCGCGCCGTCCGGTCCGGCGAACCGCGCCAGCAGCGGGACGAGCTCGCGGGTGTGGTCGCGGTGGTCCGTCCGCGGGTCGACGCCGTGGTCGGCGGTCAGCACGAGCAGGTCCTCGGACCGCAGCCGGGGCAGCCAGCCCGCGACGGCGGCGTCGATCTCGCGCAGCGCGGCGTGGAAGCCGGCCGTGTCCTGCCGGTGGCCGTAGCGCTGATCGGTCTCGACGAGGTTCACGAACGCCAGTCCGGCCGGGAGCTCGTCGAGGAGCCGCCCGGTCGCCGCCAGGGCCCGCGCGTTCGTCGGTGCCGGATGCGCGACGTCGACGCCCCGTCCCGCGAAGACGTCGGTGACCTTCCCGACGCCGTGCACCGGCACGGCGCGGTCGCGCAGCGCGTCGAGGTACGAGCGTCCCGGGGGCGGCGTCGCGACGTCGTGGCGCCCGTCCGTGCGCTCGAACGCCCCCGGACGACCGCGGAACGGCCGCGCGATGACGCGCGCCGGCGCCGCGGAGCCGAGCAGGTCGTGCAGCGCCCGGCACAGGTCGTGCAGCGCGTCCTCCGGCCAGCGGTCGACGTGCGCCGCGAGCTGCAGCACGGAGTCGGTCGAGGTGTAGAGGATCGGCCGGCCGGTCTCGAGGTGCTCGGCCCCCCAGCGCTCGAGCGCAGCGAGGCCGTCGCTGCGCCGGCCGCCGAGCAGACCGGTGCCCAGGACCGCGCTCCAGCGCTCGCGCTCCTCGTCGGCGACGCCGTCGGGCCACGACGGCAGCGGGCCGGGAGCGACGACCCCCATGAGGCCCCAGTGGCCGACGATCGAGTCCTTGCCCGGGCCGATCGGCGCGAGGCGGCCGTGCACCGCCGGCGACGCCGCCGGCCCGACGCCCGGAAGCGGCGTGATGTCGCCGAGCCCCAGGGCCTCGAGCGTCGGCACCCGGAGCCCGCCCTCCGCCTCGCCGACGTGGCGCAGCGTGTGGGTGCCCGCGTCGCCGTAGTCCGCGGCGTCGGCGGCCGCCCCGACGCCGCACGCGTCGAGGACGACGACGAAGGCGCGCCGGCTCACGCCGCCGCGGAGCGGTCCAGCTCGCGGAGGCGCCGCCAGTCCGGGGCGATCCGCAGCGACTGCAGCAGCGGTCGGAAGACCGCGACGTCGGCTGCCTTGAAGTCCTCGGCCGGCGCGTAGGCGTCGACGACGATCTCGCGACCGCCGACGAAGAGGTGGACCGAGCGGACCGTCCGCGGGCGCCCGAGGATCGTCTCGGTGCCGCGCAGCTCGATCGCCGGGAGCCGGTCGTAGCGCCGGAGGCCCGAGGCGAGCACGCGGAACGAGGCGTCGCGGGTCTTCGCGGCAGCGACCAGGCGCGTGCGCGCCTGACGCAGCTGGCTCGCCGTCCGCGGACCGCGGCGGCCACGGGCGTAGATCCAGATCGTCGCCACCGCGGGCCCGCTGGAGACCGAGGCGCGGAACGGCCGCGTGTCGCGCTCGCCCGCGTAGCGCGAGACCCACGGGCCCTCGGGCAGCCGCACGAGCGTCCCGAACCCGACGTTGCGCTCGTTGAACGCGCGGGGCGCGGCCGGGCGGTCGAGCGTCTGCGGCGTCGAGGGGCCACGGCCGGCGCCCGCGGCCGCGAGACCGGTGAGGAGCACGACGACGCCCCCGGCCACGAGCAGCCCGGGCGGCACCGGCAGACGACGAGCGCGGGCGACCACGCGGCGATTCTCGCGAATCACCCCTGGTGATGTCGCGGGCCCGCGGACGCAGGCGCACCTGGCACGAAGGTCGGTCGTCCCTGCCTGCCCGCGACCCGCCGTCCGGCGTGCGCTCGTTCCGGCCTCGGAGGCGCTGACGCGATGCTGGGTCCTTCCTGGCTGCCCGCGCCGCGAGCGGCTCGCGCTCTTCCGGCTTCAGGCGCGCTTGGCGCGCGGGTGGGCGTCGCGGTACACGTCCTGCAGCCGCTGGGCGGAGAGGTGCGTGTACATCTGCGTCGTGGCGATGTCGGCGTGTCCGAGCATCTCCTGCAGCGTGCGCAGGTCGCAGCCGCCGGCGAGCAGGTGCGTCGCGAAGCTGTGGCGCAGCGTGTGGGGGCTCATGCGCCCCTCGAGCCCGGCGCTGCGGGCGTGGCGCTGCACGATCTTGTAGAGCCCCTGACGGCTCAGGCGGCCGCCGCGGGCGTTGACGAACAGCGCGCGCTCGCTGCCGCCGCCGACGAGGTCCCCGCGGACGTCGCGCAGGTACCGCGTCACGGCGTCGACGGCCCGCCGCCCGACGGGGACGAGCCGCTCCTTGCGCCCCTTGCCGTGGGTGCGCAGGAGGCCCTCCTCGAGGTCGACGTCGCCGACGTCCAGGCCGGTCGCCTCGCTGGCGCGCAGGCCGCAGGCGTACATGAGCTCGAGGATCGCCCGGTCGCGCAGAGCGATCGCCACGGACGCCCCGGGCAGCAGCGACGGGTCGCCGTGCTCGAGCTCGGCGGTGGGCATCGCGAGGAGCTTCGCGACCTCGGCGCGCGTGAGGACCTTCGGCAGCTGCTCGCGCTTGCGGGGCCCGCGGACGTCGGCGGTCGGATCGGCCTCGAGCAGCCCCTCGCGGCGGACGTGGCGGTAGAAGCTGCGCAGGCACGCGGCCTTGCGCTGGATCGTCGCGGCGGCGGCGGGGCGGCGCGTGGAGCCGTCGGGGTTCGTGCCGCCCGCGGCGAGGCCGTCGAGGAACGCCGTGATGTCGTCGCCGGTCGCCGCGAGCACGCCGACGTCGCGGCGGTCGAGGAACGCCCCGTACTGCTGGAGGTCGGAGCGGTACGCGTCGAGCGTGTTGCGCGACAGCCCCCGTTCGAACTCGAGGTACGCGAGGAAGTCGAGGACGAGGGCCTCGAGCGAGCGCTGGTCGGCTGGTGCGGCGACGGGCTGCATGGACGATCGCCTCGTTGCCCGTCCGCCCCCGGGTCCCTGCACGGTGCAAGCGCGGGTGCGCCAAGGACCGGGTCGACGTCCGAGCCTGCCGCAGGAGGGCGAGCACCGGGGCGGGCGCGCCGGCCGGCGCTCGGAATCCCGGCCGCGCCCGCCGGTCGTCGCCCTCAGTCGCGGCCGGGCAGACCGTTGGCCTTCGCCCAGAGGAGCGCCACGAGCGTCTTGCCGTCCTGGGTGGCGGCGATCGCCCCGTCGAGGTCGTCGATCGGCCACCGGACGACTTCGATCCGCTCGTCCTCGCCGCTGTCCTGCTGATCGGGGCGCAGGTCCCACGCGGCGAAGAGGTGCACCTCCTCGTCGAGGATCCCCACCGACGGTCGGTAGACGGCGATCGGCGTCCACTGCTGCGCGGCGAAGCCGATCTCCTCGGTGAGCTCCCGGCGCCCGCAGTCGATCGGGTCCTCGCCCGGCTTGTCGAGGCGGCCGGCCGGGATCTCGAGGCTGTCGGGCTGGCCGATCGCTTCGCGCGGCTGGCGCGTCAGGAGCAGGTCCGTCCCGTCGTGCACGAGCACCCCGACGGCGCCGGTCGTCCGGACGATCTCGCGGTCGGCCTCGCCCCCGTCCCCGTAGCGGAAGCGGTCTTCGACGAGGTGGACGATCCGCCCCCGATAGATGGTGCGGGAGTCGATCCGCTCGAAGGTTCGCTCGCTGCCGCCCGTCATGGCGCCGATCCTCCCAGACGGGACCCGTCGCGCGCCGGGTCCCGACGACGCTGACTCGGGCCCCGCCCGGAACCCCGGGAATGCCCTGCTCAACGCCGTATATCAACCGTCGGTCCATTGCCGTTGACAGAGCACGTAGGATGCAGGTGTCCGAAAGGGAAGTCCCATGCCCGCATCTGCCCCGCACCTCTGGTCGAGCATCACCCTCCTGCGCTCACGTGCTGGACGCGTTCTCCTGGGCGCCTCCATCGGCGCGCTCGCGTTCACGGGGTCCGCTGCCGCCCAGGTGGGACAGCAGTACCAGCCGCCGACCGTGACGGTCACGACGACGGTGACGACGCCCGACGACCGCGGCGGAACGCCGACGATCACGACC
>JALRCL010000986.1 GCA_023268575.1 Patulibacter sp. | reverse complement strand
CCTCGATCCGCGGGCACGTGACCGACGGATCGGTCGCGCACTTCCAGGTGACGATGGAGCTCGGGCACCGCGCCGGCGCGCAGGCCGGCGCGACCCCCTCCTGAGGCGGTGCTGCGCGCGTCCCCGCTCGCCGGGGGCGCTCACGCCACCGGGGTGGGCGGGGCCTCGGTCGGTCCCGCCAGCAGGGCGGCCAGCCGCCCCCCGGCGATCTTCGTCGGCGGCCACCACAGCGGCTCGCGCGAGACCGTCGAGCGCCAGCCCCCCTCCTCGCGGTCGGCGCGCAGGTAGAGGGTGCCCGTGCCGTCCAGCAGCGCGGCGCGCAGCACGAGGGTGCCGTCCGGCGGCGGCGTGGCGTCGCCGGTGCCGAGCCAGGCAGCGATGTCCGCGGCGGCGGTCTCGGCCTGCGCGACGGCCAGGCCGCCCTGCTTCACCGGGTGGTCGGCGCCGTCGCCGATCGCCCAGATGCCGGCGACGGGGTCCTCGTCCTCCGCCAGGGCGACGACGCGGCCGCGATCGTCGACGGTCGCGAAGCCCTCCGCGTCGGCGGGGACCCCGGGGATCGCCGGGCCGGCCAGGCGGGGCATCGCCACGGCGGCGTCGACGGCGATCGTCGGCTCGAGGGGGACCCACAGCCGGCCCTCGGAGAACGCCTCCGCCCGGGTCCGGGTCCGCAGCTCGATGCCGCGGCGCCGCAGCAGCGTCGCGAGCGTCGCGCTGATCGCCTCGCCGAAGATCGCCATCGGCCGGTGCTCCGCGGTGAGGACCTGGACCTCGACGTCGTGCGCGGCGCCGGCGTGCCGGAGCAGCAGCGCGCACTCGTACGCCGGGAGCGTCCACGAGACGCCGGGCGGGACGACGACCGCGACCCGACCGACCGTCCCGGCGCGGACCTCGTCGGCGAGCGCCCGCAGGCGCGAGGCGCCGTCGCGCGCGCCGAGCGGGATCGCTCCGGGCAGCACGTCGTCGGCCCGCGATCCGACGGCCAGCACGAGCGCCCGGCAGGCGATCGCCGCGCCGCTGCGCGTGCGGGCCACCACCGTGCCGTCCGATCGATGCTCGACCGACGCGAGCGCGTCGTTCACGAACCCCGCGCCGTGCTCGGCGGCCAGCTCGTCGAGGCGCAGGACCGTGGCGGCGTCCGGCACGGCGCCGCCGTAGGCGGCCAGCGGCCGGTGGTGGTAGCGGGCGTCCTGCGTCAGGAGGGTGACGTGGGCGGTCCCGCCGAGCCGGGCCTCGAGCGCGAGCAGCAGCTCGAGGGCCGCGGTCCCGCCACCGGCGACGAGGACGTCGGTCCGCGCCTCGGGGCCGTGGGGGTCGGGACGATGGGTCGGGAGCACGTGTCCGACGGTAGGTCCGCCGGGGCGCCGCGCCATCGGGGCGCGCCACCCCCAGGGTCCGTAGCTTCCACGGTCGAGGGCCGGCGACGCCGCCCGCGCGCCGCTCGGGACCGTAGGATCGGCGCGATGGCCTCCGTCGGCAGCGAGCGTCGGGACGAGCTCCTCGACCAGCTCGTCGAGCTGTTCCTCGCCGAGGGGTTCCGGCAGTTCACGCTCGGCGACCTCGCCGCACGCCTGCGCTGCTCCAAGACGACGCTCTACGCGCTCGGCGTGAGCAAGGAGCAGCTCACCGGCAACGCCGTGCGTCACTTCTTCCGCCGTGCGACGGCGTTCGTCGAGGAGCGGACGGCCGCCGAGCAGGACGCCGCCGCGCGGATCGTCGCGTACCTCAGCGCGGTCGCCGACGCCCTGCGACCCGCCTCGGCGACGTTCATGGCCGACCTCGCCGAGCACCCGGTCGCCACGCAGGTCTACGAGCAGAACACGGCCGCGGCCGCCGAGCGCGTGCGCCGGCTCATCGCCGAGGGCGTCGAGGGCGGCGAGTTCCGGGCGGTGCACGCCGAGTTCGTCGGCGACGTCGTCGCGTCGACGATGACCCGGATCCAGACCGGCGCGGTCCTCGCGAACACCGGCCTGCACGACAGCGAGGCCTACGAGGAGCTCGCGGCCCTCGTGCTCGGCGGCGTGCGTCGCTGAGGCCTCCGGGCCCGGCGGCTCGCTCGCGGGGCCGGCGCCGTCCGCTCCCCGTAGGCTCCGGCCCGTGATCGACCTGCGCCTCGACGACCTCCGCGACGTCCTCGGCCTCGGGGTCGCCGGCAACTTCGCCGGCCACCTCGAGCAGGCCGGCGAGGCCGGCGACTTCGTGCGCGTCGAGGCGGCGGCGAGCGCCCCGAAGGGGATCTTCCCGTTCTACGTGCCCGGGGCCGCCGGCGCGGACGCGGTGCCCTCGTTCCTCGGGACCTTCCCGCTGGCGACCGACCGGGTGAGCCTGCCCGCCGGCGAGGGCCTGAACCTGCAGATCGAGCCGGAGGTCGGTCTGCTGGCGCGCGTGACGTACGGCGCCGACGGCACCCCGGCCACGCTGCGTCCGGAGGCCGTCGGGGCGTTCAACGACTGCTCGATCCGCCGGCCCGGCGCCCGCAAGATCAGCGAGAAGAAGAACTGGGGCCCGGCGAGCAAGGGCATCGCCCCGCGGCTGCTGCCCGTCGAGGACCTCGATCCCGCGGGCCCGACGCGGCCGCTGCGCCTGGCGTCGTTCCTGCGCCGCGACGGCGCGAGCGCGGCGTACGGGATCGACAGCCCGGTGACCGGCTACTCGTACTACGGCGAGCAGCTCCTGACGTGGCTCGTCGACCGCCTGCAGCACCAGCACGGCAGCGACGAGACGCCGCTGGAGCCGGTCGGCAGCTACCTCGCCGCCGCCGGATCGCCGTCGCGGATCCTCGTGGGCATCGGCGCGACCCGCTACACGTCGCTCGGCGAGTCGACGTTCCTGCGGGTCGGGGACACGGCGATCGTCGTGGTCTACGACGGCGAGCGGTGGACGCCCGAGGCGGTCGAGCACGCCGTCGCCGCCGGCGAGGAGTCCACGCTCGAGGGTGCCTCCGTGCTCGTGCAGCCCGTCGTCGCCGCGGACTGACGCCGCTCGGGCGCGCCGACCCCCGCGCGGGGCCGGCGCGGATCCGCCGGGACCCGGAGCGCGCAGCGCGGCACCGCGCGGTGCCGCGCGGGACGCTCAGCCGGCGGCGGTGCCACAGGCGCCGCGGGTCAGGCCCGTCCGCAGGCGCAGGATCCGGGCCACGGCACGCTGCTGGCGCGCGCGGTCCAGCCGCCCGGCGGCGAGCGCGGCCGCCAGCGCGTCGACCGCGGTGGACCCCTCGTCGGCGTCCTGGCCGTAGAGCAGCAGGTCGACCCCGGCCGAGGCCGCGGCGACCGCGAGCGACGCGCGATCGGTCGTCGCCCGGAACGCGCCAGCCTGCAGGTCGTCGCTGATCGTCACGCCGCGGAAGCCGAGCCGCCCGCGCAGCTCGCCCTCCACGACCCGCCGCGAGAGGACCGCCGGCGCCCGGTCGAGCGCCGGGTAGATCGCGTTGGCGAGCATCACGAGCGGCACCCCGTCCCGGATCAGGGGCACGAACGCCGCCTCGTCCTCCGCGCGCAGGGCGGCGAGCGGCCGGTCGACCACCGATCGCCCCTCGTCGGTGTTCGTCGTGGCGCCGCCGAGCCCGGGGAAGTGCTTGGCCGTCGCGGCGATCCCGCCGTCCCGCGCGCCGCGCGCGAACGCCGCCGCGAGCGCGCCGGTGCGGGCCGCGTCCGCCGCGTAGGCGCGGCCCTGCTCGGCGATGAAGCCATCGGCGCGGTCGGCGACCGGCGCGAGGTTGACGTTCACGCCGGCCCGGCAGAGCGCGCGGGCGGATCCGCGCCCCGCGGCGCGGACGGTCGTGGCCCCGGCCCGGGCTTGCTGCGCCGCCGAGCGCGCCGGCGGCGCGTCCTCGATCCGCCGGACGAGGCCTCCCTCCTGGTCGCTCATGACGAGCAGCCGCACGGCCCCCAGGCGGCCCGGGCGCTCGATCGCCTGCAGGCGGCGCGCGAGCGCGCGAACCGGCGCGACGGTGCGGCCGTTCTCGCCGAAGAGGATCACCCCGCCGACGCGCCCCGCCGCGATCTCGTCGCGCAGCGCGGACGGGATCGTCGCGCCGTGCTGACGGAACCCGACGATCACCGACTGACCGGCGAGCTGCTCGTCGTCGAGCCCCTCGGCGGCGGCCAGGAAGACGTCGCCGCCGCGGGCGGACGCCGGGTCGTCGCCGCCACCGCCACCGCAGCCGGCGACGGCGAGGACGGCGGCGAGCGCGAGGACGCGCAGGGCCGGCGGGCGGGCGGGACGCGGGGGACGGCGCACGGCCGCCCGAGCCTACTCGCGGGCCGTCGACGCCGATCCGGTCCCGGGCGTCCCGGCTCGCCCGTGGCCGGGGCCGTCGTCCCCGATCCCGCGTTCCCGGGTCCCGACCCGGGCGGCGGCCGCGTCGGCCCCGTTCAGGTCCGCCGGTCCCCACGCACGACCGCCCGGCGCAGCATCTCCGCGCGGTCGCCGTCGCGGCAGCCGAGCGCGATCGCGTCGGCCGCGTGCAGCAGGACGAGCCGCAGCGGCCCGGTCGACGCTGCGACGCCCGGGGCGCGGCGGTAGAGCGTGGCGAGCTCGGCCATCGGCAGGTCGAGCTGCCGCAGCGCCGCGATCCGCGCCGGGCCCTCCGGGATCCCGCCGATCGTGCCGCAGACCTCGTCGACCCGACGCGACGCCGCCCGCATCACGGTGTCGGCGCCCGGCCGCAGCCGGCCCTGCGCGGCCGCCGGGCCCGGGGGCAGCGCGACGGTTGCCGGCACCGGACCCTCGACGCGGTCCTGCAGCGCGTACCAGCCGTCCGTGGCGTCGCGGGCGACGGCCGCCGGGCCGCCGGCCGCGAGCAGGCCGCCACCGACGACGGCGAGGGCGAAGACCACCCGTGGAAGGCGCAGGCGCACGTCCGCTCCATCGGCTCGGTGCTCGGCCGGCCCGCGCCCCGCCGAACCCCGGTGGACCGACGTCGTGCCCGAGGACGCCGGCGCGCCCGATCCTGCTGGACCACCCGTCCGGGCTCGGCCCCCGGCGCCGTCCGGCCGATCCGGCGCGCCGTGGCTGCGGCCCGATCCTTACCCGCCGCTCACCGGGGCGTGCCACGCTGGATCCATGAGCGACGACCGGCGACGCGGATTCGACGAGGCGCTGCGCGCGATCGCGCGCGAGCTGGAGCAGACGGTCGACCGGCTGTCGGAGGCCGACCTCGACGGCCTGGCGCGCCGCGCCGGCGTCGACCCCGTCGAGGCGCGGGCCTGGACCGACGGCGCGCGGACGTGGTTGACCGAGCAGCTCGGCGACCAGGACCCGCTCGGGGCGCTGGACGATCTGCTCGGGCGCGTCGCACGGCCCGGGGGGCGCGACGCTCCAGGGGACGGCGAGGCGCCCCGACCTGCCGCGGACCGTCGACCGGCGACGCCGCCGACCGGCGAGGATCCGCTGGAGGCCGCCCGCCCCCACCCGCTCGACGTGCCGACCGACGAGCAGGGCCTCGCGCTCAGCGCGCTGGCCTCCGGTCGCTGGACGGTCGAGCCCGGCACCGCGACGCTCGCCGCCCGCGGCGACGGGCCGGCACCGACCGACGCCCTCGGGCTCGTCCGCGAGCTGCGCGTCCGCGACTGGCTCGACGCGAACGGGCAGGTGACGGTCGTCGGCCGCCACGCGCTCGAGCGCTGGCTGGCCGCCGCCGCGCGCTGAGCCCGAGCCCGCCGCGGCGTCGCCCGCACGGCGGCCGGTCCTGGACGACCGTCGATGCGGGTCACGCGCCGCGGCATGGCACGATCGCAGGCGATGTCCGCCGTGGCCCCCGGTCCCCCGCTGCCCGACGACACGCCCCTGCGGCAGGACACCGAGCGGCTGGAGCGGCTGCTCGGCGACGTGCTCGTGGAGCAGGAGGGACGCGCGTTCCGCGATCGCGTCTTCTGGCTGCGCGACCGGGCCGCCGGCCTGCGCTGGGGCGACGCCGACAGCGAGGATCTCGTCGGCTTCCTCCACCGCCTGCCCTCCGGGCAGCTCGGGCCGTTCGTGCGCGCCTGCTCGATGCAACTGCAGCTGTCGAACATCGCGGAGGAGCTCGAGCGACTGCGCCGCCGCCGCGCCTACGACTCCGACGCCCGCGGGCCGCAGCGCGAGTCGCTCGCCGCGGTGGCCGCCGCGGCCGCCGCGCTGCCCCGTGCCCAGCGCGACGCCGTCGTCGCCGGCCTCGACGTCGGCCTGGTGATGACCGCCCACCCGACGGACGCCACCCGACGGTCGATCTTCGAGCACCAGCAGCGCGTCTGGGACCTCACCGAGCGACTCTCGGACCCCCGCGTCGGGCCGGCGCGGGCCCGGGCCCTCGAGGACGAGCTGCGCGAGACGCTGACGATCTGGTGGCAGACCGACGACGTCCGCGCGATCCGGCCGCGCCCGGAGGACGAGGTCCGCCGGACGCTGCGCTCGCTCGAGACGGTCCTCTTCGACGCCGTTCCGGCGCTCGCCGACGAGCTCGCCCGCCGCCTCGGCACGGCCTGGCCGCCGGTGCGCCCGGTCGTTCGGTTCGGCAGCTGGGCCGGCGGCGACATGGACGGCAACCCGAACGTCGGCCCGGAGACGATCGCCGAGACCCTGGACCGCCACCGCGCCGCGGCGCTGCGCACCCTCGGCGAGCGCGTCGACGGGCTCGCTCGGCGCTTCTCGCAGGCCAACCGCAACCTCTTCGTCACCCCCGAGCTCCGCACGTCGCTCGCGCGCGACGCCGACGCGCTGCCGGGGGTCGTCCCGACGGGCACGAGCCCGCACGAGCCGTTCCGCCGCAAGCTCGCGTTCGTGGCCGAGCGGCTGCGGCGGGCCGGCGACCGCGCCGAGGGCGGCTACGCGCGCCCGGCGGAGCTCGTCGAGGACCTCGAGCTCCTGCACCGCAGCGCCAGCTCGCAGCGCGTCGCCGACGGGCAGCTCGCGGCGCTCGTCACCCAGGCGCGGACGTTCGGCTTCCTCCTCGCGTCGCTCGACGTGCGCCAGTCCGCCGGGCCGCTCCAGCGCGCGGTCGCCACGCTGCTGCCCGGCTACGCCGCGGCCGCGGAGGACGAGCGCCAGGCGCTGCTCTCCGCGGCGATCGACGCGCTCGACCGCCGCGGCCCGGGCGACGCGGAGGCGGCCGACGGCACCCCGGCGGAGGACGCGAGCGAGGACCCGACGCTCGCCGAGCCCGACGAGGAGTCCGCCCGCACGATCGCGGCCGCCGAGGCGGTCGCCAGCGCCCTGCGCGACCACGGCCCGGAGGCGATCGGATCGCTCATCATCGCGATGGCGCGCCAGCCCTCGGACGTGCTGTGCGCGCTCTACCTGCTGCGCCGGGCCGGGGTGGGCGGGGCCGAGGGCCTGCCGGCCGTGCCGATCGTCCCGCTGTTCGAGACCGTCGAGGACCTCGACGCCGCGCCCGGGACGATGGAGCGGCTCTACGGGATCACGGTCTACGGCCGCCAGATCGCGCGCTGCGACGGGCAGCAGGAGCTCATGCTCGGCTACTCCGACTCGGCGAAGGACGGCGGCGTCTTCGCGTCGCAGTGGGGCTTGTACGCGGCGCAGGAGCGGCTCGTGGCGCAGGCCGACGAGCACGGCGTGGCGCTCCGGTTCTTCCACGGGCGCGGCGGCTCGACCTCGCGCGGCGGCGCCCCGGCGCACCGGGCGATCCTCTCCCAGCCGCCGGGGTCGATCCGCGGCCGGATCCGGATCACCGAGCAGGGCGAGGTCATCTCGCAGCGCTACGCGCACCCCGAGCTCGCACAGCGGTCGCTGGAGCAGACGATCTCGGCGGTCCTGCTCGCGTCGATGACCCCGAGCGAGGAGCCGCCGGCGGCCTACCGCGAGGAGATGGCGCGGCTCGCCGGGGACGCGCGCCGCGCCTATCGCGCGCTCGTCTACGAGGACGACCGGTTCGAGCGCCTGCTGCACCAGGCCTCGCCGCTGGCCGAGCTGGCGGCGCTGAACATCGGTTCCCGTCCGGCGTCGCGCGGAGCGGGCGGCACGCAGTCCGTCGAGCAGTTGCGGGCGATCCCGTGGGTGTTCTCGTGGATGCAGAACCGGATCCTGCTGCCGGCCTGGTTCGGCTGCGGGACGGCGCTGGCGTCCGGCGACCGCGACCTGCACCGCCGGATGCGCGAGGACTGGCCGTTCTTCTCGACGCTCGTCTCGATGCTCGAGATGTCGCTCTTCAAGACCGACCTCGGCGTCGCGGAGCGCTACCTCGAGCTCGTCGAGGACGACGTGCGACCGTTGTGGGACGTCATCGTCACCGAGCACGCGCGGGTGCACGACGCCGTCCTGGAGATCACCGGGGGCGACGCGCTGCTGGCCTCCTCGCCCGCGTTGCAGGCGCGGCTGGAGCACCGCAACCCGTGGATCGACCCGCTGTCCCACATCCAGGTCGCGCTGCTGCAGCGGTCGCGGGCCGGCGAGGAGGCCGCCCACGACCCGCTGCTGTCGACGATCGCGGGGATCGCCGCGGGGATGCGGAACACCGGCTGAACCCGGATCCAGGCGGAGCCGGTCCGGGGCCGTCCGCTCAGGGCCGAGGCCGCCGGGGCGGCTCGAGCAGGCCCGCCGCGCGTGCGACGGCCAACGCCTCGGTCCGCGTGGCCACTCCGAGCCGTCCGTAGATCCGGCGCACGTGGGACTTCACGGTGTTGCGGGAGAGGTACAGCCGCTCGCCGATCTGCGCGAGCGTCCGCTCGGAGTCGAGCTCGCGCAGGACGCGGCGCTCCGCGCGGGAGAGGGGCGACCCCGGCGCGACGCGGCGCGCGACGGAGGACCTCGCGGGCGCAGCCGCCTGCGGTCCCTCGGCGGCGACCGCGAGCCGGGCGGCCTCGCGTGCGAGGGCCGAGGCGACGTGCAGCATGGCGGACACGACCTCCTGGTCGCCCGTGGGCGCCGCCGGGTCGCCGTCGAGCTCGTCGAGCGCGCCGGCGACGACCGCACCCACCCGGGCGACCGGTGAGCCGGGCGCGGGCGGCCCGGGGAGCCGCAGCCGTGCGCCGTCCGCGCCCGCGCTCGTGCCGTCGCCGCGCGGCGCGGGCGGACCGGTGGACGCGCCCAGCGCGCGGCCCGGCCGGTTCTCGGGGAGGTCTGCAGCTCCGCGGGCTGGCACGGGAGAGCGGTACCCGTGAGGCGCCGCTGCTGAACCGGATGGCGCACGGACGCTCGGACCGGGGCGCCGAGGCGGGTGGCGTCACTGCAGCGCGGAGGTGAGCCGCGCGAGGTTGTCGAGCACCCGCGAGGGCAATCGCAGTCGCCGGTGCTCCTCGAGGGTCAGCTCGCGGCTGAGCGCCCGGTAGTGGTCCTGGACGGTGCCGAGGCGCTGCGCGAAGTCGCGGCCCGAGACGAGCAGCGAGAGCTCCATGTTCAGGTCGAACGAGCGCATGTCCATGTTCGACGAGCCGATGACGGACACCTCGTCGTCGATCGTCAGGTGCTTCGCGTGGAGGATCGACGGTGCCGGGTAGCGCCAGATCCGGACCCCGGCGCGCAGCAGCGCCTCGTAGTACGAGCGCTGGGCGTGGAAGACGAGCGGCTGGTCCCCGATCTCCGACACGAACAGCTCGACGTCGAGCCCGCGCTGGGCGGCGGTCGTCACCGCGTGCAGCAGCGACTCGTCGGGCACGAAGTACGGGCTCGTGATGCTCACGCGGCGCCGCGCGTTGTAGATCAGCGAGTTGAAGAGCCGGAGGTTGTTCTCGTTGTCGAAGCCGGGCCCCGACGGCACGACCTGGCACTCGAGGGTCGTCGGGGCCTCGGCCGGGTCGCCCGGGAGGATCTCGCCCTCCCACGCCTCGCCGCGCTCGCTGTGCCAGTCCGTCGCGAAGACGGCGTTGACGCTGCCGACGATCGGGCCCTCGAGCCGCACCATGAGCTCCTGCCACTGCAGGCCGCGTCGAAGGTTGGCGCGCTTGAGGTAGCTGCGGTCGATGAGGTTCTGCGAGCCGACGAACGCGACCTCCCCGTCGACGACGAGCAGCTTGCGGTGGTTGCGCAGGTCGGGGCGCTGGTAGCGCAGCCGCCACGGCTGGACCGGCAGCGCCGGAC
>JALRCL010000946.1 GCA_023268575.1 Patulibacter sp. | reverse complement strand
GCCCAGCCCTGAAGCACCGAGCCCAAAACCAAAGTTCTGAGGCCTCCAATGCGATCGCAAATAGCGCCTGATATAAGCCGGCTCACAATGCCGCAAGCCAGCATGAGCGACAGCATTTCTGCGCCGCGAGCAGCGCCCCGCAGAACGGCTGGGTCGTCTACTGCGTCGACGGCTCCGGGAACCTCCTGCGCGGAACGCGGACGGCGACGCCGTACGCCGCACCGACCAGCTGCGGCGCCGGCACCGGCTGGAGCTTCGGCCGGATGGTCGGCGGCGGCGTCACCACCACCCCCACGCTCTTCACGTACACGGCGGACGCGACGTACACCGCCAACGGCTGCCCCCAGCAGGCGCCCACCACCGGCACCCCGAACCCGCCACCGTGCCTGCCGACGCCCGACCAGGTCCGCGCCGTCGGGATGCGCATCGCGGTCACCGACGGCTCGCGCACGGTCGTCACCCGCGCGGCCGTGTCCCTCCGCAACGCCATCGCCCAGTGAGGTCCCCGATGCGTCCGCTCCCACCCGTGATCCGCCGCCGTGCCGCCGCCGACGACGGCTGGGTGATGGTCCCCGTCATCGCGCTGCTGGCGATCGGCCTCGCGCTGAGCTTCGCCGCGCTGCTGCTCGTCGACCGGCAGACCCAGGCCGCGCAGCAGGAGCGCGTCGGCGACGCCGCGCAGACGCTCGCCGAGGGCGTCGCCACGGCCACCGCCGGGGTGCTGGCCAGCGACGAGAGCAACGCCGTCTGGACGACGCCGATGACGAGCTGCACCGTCGTGACCGGCGACCTGAACGGCGCGCCGAGCGGCACGAGTCGAACGCTCGAGTCGAACGTCCGCACTGCGGTCAACGCGTACTTCGACGCCAACGCCGCCAGCACCGACGGGCTCTCGGACTACGTGTCCCGCAGTGGCCGCTCCACCGCCTGGCGCGTGCAGATCTGCCCCACCGACGACAGCGCGACGATCACCGACGCTCGCTGGGACGACGCCACGAAGCTCAAGCTCGCGGCGACCGCAGCGCTGCCGACGTGGCCCGCGAGCACCGCCAAGCGCACCGGCCAGCTCGGCTCGCAGCCGACGCTCTGGGTGCGCGCCCAGGGCGATGTCCGGCGCACGGCCACCGGCGGCGGCGATCCGCAGTCGGGTGCTCGCGCAGTCGCCGCCAAGGTCCAGCGCGGCGCGACGATGTGGAACCCCGACACGTCGCTGGCGCTCGCCACCGGCAGCTTCGACAACGACCTCGGGGCCGTGACCGGCCAGGTCCTCGGCACGCTCACCTCGACCCTCGGGCAGAAGGTCCTCGGCGGCGTCGCCGGGACGAAGGGCCTGCTCGGCAAGCGCGACGACCTGATCACCGACGACCCGTCGAACCGCGCCTCGGACGGCAAGGCCGCCATCGGCGTGCGCTGTGGGCTGCTCCAGGGCGCCGACGACACCGTCAAGGGCGTGCTGGGCAACGGGATCAACCTGCAGCAGCTCGACCTGAACCTCTGCCTCGGTGGGACCTTCGGCGGTCTGAACCAGCTGCTCGGCAAGACCGGTCTCAACACGCTGACCGACCCGCTGCTGGGCACGAACCGCTACCGCAACCTCGACAACTACTCCGTCGCTCCCGCCCGCGCCGCCGAGGCCTTCAAGACCGAGGCCCAGACGGGCGACGTCGGCGGATCCGGGCGCCTGCAGGGCGTCTACCGGAGCCAGATCGCCGGGACCACCTACTCCCCGTCCTCGCCGAGCAGCGTCAGCGAGTGCAACCTGCCCTGGAACCAGATCTGGGGTGGCACCACGCGCGCCGACGGCACCCGGGCCCAGGACGGCACCGTCGTCTACATCGACCAGATCGGCAACGGCGATCAGGCGTGCTCGATCGACCCGTCGCGGACGGTCGACGTCCGGGCGTTCGTCGTGAACAAGGGCCGCATCGTCATCCGCGGCAAGGTCAACGGGATCGTCTACGCGCTGAACGGACAGGAGTGCGCGTCCGCGGGCGCGGAGGGCTGCACGCAGCGCTACCGCGCGCAGCAGCCGACCCGGGAAGTCATCCGCGTCGAGGGCTACCGCCTCGCCGACGGCTCGTCGACGCGGGTCACCGGGGCGTTGTGGGCCGACGGCATCCGCAGCAAGGTCGGGATCTACCCCGGCGAGCAGCCGACGACGCTCGGCGGCGCCCTCGGACCGCTCCTCAGCTCCGTCGCCGCGCCGATCGACAACACCCTCTGCAGCCTGCCGGTCCTCGGGCCCCTCGTGAACGGCCTGACGAACCTCCTGGGCGGCCTGCTGAGCGTCGTCACCGGCGGGACGGCCGAGGCGCACCTGCCGGCCGGCGCCAGCGGTCCCCCGACCGGCGACGCGTCGTCCCAGGCCTGCGGCCTCGTCAAGGCGGTGGTCGGCGGACTCGGGAACCTGCCCGGCCTGTCCTCGCTCATCTCCGCCAACGGGGGCGGCGGGAACGTCGGGTACACGTACGACCGCTGGCAGAAGTGCATCCCCGGGGTCCTGAACCTCTTCTGCGCCGGACAGAACATGAACTGGCACAAGGTCGGCACCGGCACCGACACCGCGACGCTGCCGGCGGGGCTCCTGCAGGACCTGCTCAACAGCGGTCCGGTGGCCAACCTCCAGCAGCTCCTCAACAGCCTGGGCGGCAACACCCCGACGATGCTCGTGCGCCGCACGGACTACATCCGGGCTGCGGCGGTCCGCGTCCCGGACAACGCGGCGATCGTGGGCGGGTCGTTCCGCAACGTCGCGCCGCTGGCCGCCGGCTGAGGCGCCTGCCGCGCGCCGGCGTCCCGGCCGGGAGGCGCCGTCCTCGGGCCCACGGGCCGGCAGCACCTCCCGTCCCAGCGGGCGACGTCCCCGACCGCCGCGGTCGGGAGCGCCCACCCGCCATACTGGGGTGGTGCCGGCGATCCGCCTGATCATCCTCGCGTCGGTCGTCATCGTCGTGCTGGCGACGGTCGGCGCCCTGGCCCCGACGGCCGAGCGCGAGCCGGAGCGCCCCGTCGGGGCGCCGCCGTCGAGCGCCGCGGGCGACCGACCGACGGGCACGACGGTCACGGCGAAGCTGCCGTCGAAGGAGCCGATCGAGGCGTCCGTCGGCGACACCGTCGTGCTCGAGCTGGCGCCGCCGGAGCGCGCCGAGGTGCTCGAGATCAAGAGCCTCTTCGTGCGCGAGTACCTCTCGGCCGACCAGCCGCGGACGCTGCGGGTCCTGCCGTTCCGGCCGGGCACGTTCCGGGTGCGGCTGCTCGAGGAGGACGAGACGATCGGCCGGATCGTCGTCGGTCCCCGCCGCGCGACGCCGCCGCCCGGCCGCTCCACGCCCGACGCGACGCCCGCCCCGGGCGATCCGACGCCGGCGAGCGTCCTGCCGCGCCCCTGAGCGAAATCGGCCGCTCGCCGAGCGGGGCCCGACGCGCGCGGCGGCCTGCGCCCCCGGCGCGGTCAGGCGGGGCGCTCGGCCGGATTGGCCTGCGCGTCGTGGTCCGGGATCTCCGTCCCGGTGCCCTCGCACCACGGGCAGACGACGGCGTGCTGCGTGCCGCCCGCCCCGGACAGGAGCTTGCCCGTGCCGCGGCAGGGCCCGCAGGTGCGCGGACCGGTCTGCTCCTCCTGAGCGGGAGCCTTGCTCGCGGTCCGGCGTCGGGTGCCCTGGCCTGCCATCGGCGCCGAGCATACGCACGCCGCCGTCGCCGCCGTCGCGCCGTGCGCGGCCCGGGACCCTGCCGGCCCGCGTCGGGTGCGTCCTCGGAGCCCCCGCCCCCGGGGCTCGTGCGACGCGTCAGCGGGCGGACACCGTCGGCGCGGCCGGCGCCCGGTCCGGGGCCTGTCAGCGCCCCGGTCGCGCCGGCCGGCGCCGCGGCGCGCGGCCTGGACGGCGCACCGGGCCGTAGCCTCCCGTGGGATGGGCGCGACCGACGGCCGCTACGCCCCGAGCCCGAGCGGGACCCTGCACCTCGGCAACCTGCGGACCGCGCTGCTGGCCTGGCTGCGCGCCCGCTCGACCGGCGGCGCCTTCCACCTGCGGATCGACGACCTCGACCGCCAGCGCTCCCGCGCCGAGCACGAGGCCGGCCAGCTCGCCGACCTGCGCGCCCTCGGCATCGACTGGGACGGGCCCGTCCCCCGGCAGTCGACACGGGACGCCGTCTACGAGGCCGCCTTCGCGCGCCTTCGCGAGGCGGACCTCGCCTATCCCTGCTGGTGCACCCGGGCGGAGATCCGCGAGGCCGCCGCCGCGCCCCACGGCCCGGGCGCGGAGGGCCGCTACCCCGGCACCTGCCGCGACCTCGACGCCGCGGGTCGCGCCGCCCGCGCGGCGGCGGCCGCTGGACGGCCCCCGGCCTGGCGCGTGCGGGCCGGCGCGGCCGAGCGGACGATCGACGACCTCGTGCTCGGTCCCGTCCACGGCATCGTCGACGACGTCGTGCTGCGCCGGGGCGACGGAACCTTCGCCTACCACCTCGCCGTCGTCCTCGACGATCACGAGCAGGGCGTGCGAGAGGTCGTCCGCGGCGCCGACCTCGCCGACAGCGCGCCCACGCAGGCGTGGCTGGCGGAGCTCCTCGGCGCGACCGTGCCGCGCTACGCGCACGTGCCGCTCGTCCTCGGTCCCGACGGTCGGCGCCTGGCCAAGCGCGACGGCGCCGTCACCCTCGCGGATCGACGGGCGCTCGGCGAGACGCCCGACGACGTGCGCGCCGCGCTCCTGTCGAGCGTCGGGGTCTGCGCGCCGGAGGAGCGCCCATCCCTCGCCGACCTCGTCGCGCGCTTCGACCTGGCGGTCCTCCGCGGTCGGGGACCGACGCGCTGGGACCCCGCCGACGGAGCCCGCTGATCGCCGACGTGCCCGGCTCGGGAGCGGGTTGCGCGGAGGAGACATCGGCCACGAGCGCCGGCACGGTGCCGTCGGACCGCCCCGGAGAACCCGCCGCCCGACACGCCCGCCAGGTGCGTCCACGGGACCGGACGACCGACCGGCGGCACCGTCCGCGCCCTCCTCGGCCGCGATCGATCGGGCGCTCGACCCTCCGGCCAACCCGACGCCCAAGGTCGGGGACGCCATCCCGCACGCCCGTGCGGGAGAATGGGGAAGTGTTCTCGCCGGTCCGGATCGTCCGCTTCTGGCTCCCGCTCCTGATCTTCGCGATCGGCGCGGCGATGCTCATCATCAGCCCCGACATCGTGGGCATCGAGGGCGCGGCCCTCATGCTCGGCGGCGGGCTCGGCGTGGCGGTCTCCAACCGCCTGCACCGGATCGGGCTCAAGGGCGAGCAGGAACGCGACCAGGAGAGCGACCAGCGCGCGTTCCTCGCCCGCTACGGCGTGTGGCCCGACGAGGCCTCGCCGGAGGTCCTCGCGCAGGCCCGCCGCGACGGCGTGCTGCCCGAGCAGGACGAAGAGGACGACGAGGCGACGATGTCGCCCGGTCAGGCGGCGGTCAGCGCCATGCGTCCCCAGTTCCGCAGCGGCGACGTCCCTCGGCGGCGCCGCACGCGCCAGTAGGCTCGCGGGGAGTGCCCCGCCCCACCGACACCATCGTCCAGGAGCTCGCCGACGCTGCCCGCGCCAGCGGCCGGCTCGGGATCGACACCGAGTTCGTCGGCGAGGGGCGCTACCGGCCGCTCCTCTGCCTCGCCCAGGTCGCGGTCGACACGCCCAGCGGCGGGATCCGGATCGAGC
>JALRCL010000288.1 GCA_023268575.1 Patulibacter sp. | reverse complement strand
GATCGGCGTGGTGTTCCTGGCCATCCTGTTCATGTTTGCGGTGTTGTTCCGCAACATGAAGATGGCTGCCATTGCGATCGTCCCGAACGTATTCGCGGCGTTACTCGTGCTGGGCCTAATGGGCTGGCTGAATATCCCGCTCGATCTCGCGGGCGCGGGCGCGGACCGAGCGGGGCACCCAGTCCTGCGAGCGCAGCTCGTCGATGATCGCGCCGCGGATCCGCGTGACCGCGTACGTCTCGAAGCGGACGTCGCGCGAGGGGTCGAAGCGGTCCACCGCCGAGGTGAGCCCCACCATCCCGTAGGAGATGAGGTCTCCCTCCTCCACGTGTGGTGGGAGGGTGGCGGCGATCCGGCCCGCGACCCACTTCACCAGCGGCGCGTGCTGGAGGACCAGCTGCTCGCGCGCGTACTGGTCCTTGTCGGCGCGCAGGCGGCGCCAGAGCTCGCGCTGATCGGTCGGTCGTGGCTCGACGGGCAACGGGGTGAACGCAGTGGTGGAGTGCGATCGGACAGGGTGTCCGTCAGGCTCGGGGGTGGCTGCGACGGTACGCCGCTCGCAGCCGCGTCGACTCTACCCGAGTGTAGACCTGCGTCGTGGACAACTGTGCGTGCCCCAGCAGCTCTTGGATGGCACGGAGGTCCGCTCCGCCGTCCAGCAGGTGGGTGGCGAACGAGTGACGCAGCGCGTGCGGATGCAGGTCGCTCGGGAGCCCCGCGTGGCGGACCCACCGGTCCAGGCGGCGCCGGACGTCGCTCGTGGACAGCCGGCGCCCGCGCCGCGACAGGAGCAACGCACCGTCGTCGTCCGCCGGATCGCGCAACGCCGGCCGACCGCGCCCGAGGTACCGCTGCACGGCATCGACCGCGGGATCGCCGACCGGGACGGTCCGCGTCCGCTCCCCCTTGCCGGTCACGCGCACCTGCGCGGCACCGCCGCTCTCCCCCAGGTCGAGATCGACGACGTCGATCCGGACGAGCTCGGCGGCGCGCAGGCCGCAGCCGTACGCGAGCTCCAGCATGGCGCGGTCGCGCAGCGCCAGCGCGTCCTCGTCGGCCGGGATCCGCTCGAGCAGCTGCGCCGCCTCGGCGGGCTTCACGATCCGCGGCAGGTGCTGCGGTCGGCGCGGCGCCGGCGCGAGCTCGGCGGGGTTGCCCGCCACGAGGCCCGCGGCCTTCCAGGAGCGGAACCCGGAGCGCAGGGCGGCCAGCGCGCGCGTGACCGTCGTAGCCGCAGCGCCGCCGGCCGTCAGGAACTGCGTGTAGCGGCGGACGGCCTTGACGTCGACGTGATCGGGGCCGTGGAGCCCGGCGGAGGCGCACCACGCCGCGAACCGGGCGAGGTCGCCCGCGTAGGCCTTGCGCGTCCGCGACGCCGCCCCGCGACGCTCCTGCTCGCGATCGGCGAGCTCGAGCGCCGCGCGCCAGGCGGCGCCGGGGCCCTCGTCGGTCGTATCCTCAGGCGTCGTGGGCTCGTTCTTCATCGATACGCGGTCCGGCCGGGTGGCCACGAAGCGGCAGCTCATCGCCGCCGGGCTCTGCAACCCGATCGACGATCCGAAGCTTCCGTGGCATCCGGTCCGCGGAGACGTCGATGCGTCGACGCTCTGGTACTCGGTGCTGCGCAAGCAGGAGCGCGGCGTGTGGCTGGGCACCGTCGCCTTTCGCCGCGGAGACCATCACCTCCTGCTGCTCCGTCAGGGCTGGGAGGAGATCGACATCGAGGAGATCGCCGCCTTCGGCCCCGCCGCCGGCGCCGAGGGCGACGGCGAGCGCGCGGAGATCGCCCGCTCGCCGTTCGACGACTAGCGTCGATCGCGGCGCCGCGCAGGTCGGGCGCCGGAGCAGCGCAGCGGCCTCGAGGCCCGGGTGCCGGCGCTGCCGGCCGCGGGGATCAGAGGATCCAGATCGGCGTGCCGACGGGCACCCGCGGATACAGGTCGATGACGTCCGGGACGTGCATCCGCAGGCAGCCGTGCGAGGCGTTCGTGCCGATCGACGCGTCGTCGGAGGTGCCGTGGATGCCGACACCGTCGTAGATCCCGAGCCAGCGGGCCTTGATCGGGTTGGACGGTCCCGGCGGGACGACCGTCCCGGCGAGGTCCCCGGCCCACGCGGAGTTCGGGACGTGCCAGGCGGGGTTCTCCGCCTTGTTGTGGATCTCGTACTGGCCGGCGGGCGTGTCGTGCCCCGCCTTGCCGACCGAGATGCCGTACGTCTTGACGAGCTTCAGGTTCTTGTAGAGCTTCAGCTGGAACGTGCCGCGGCTCGCCACGAGGACCGTGCCGTACTTCTTGCGGACCTCGCCGTTGGTGACCTTCGGCTGCTGCTTGTGCGTGTAGGCCGAGATCTGGTGCGGCGCGGAGGGGTCCTTCAGCGCCTTGCGCACGAGGCCGGCGACCCGCTCGCGCTGCAGGCGCAGCCCGACCCGGGCGCGCTGGACGCGCAGCTTCCCGTCGGTGAACGCGACCGACGCGTCCTGCGGGTCCCGGTGCAACCCGCGCTCGACGCGGTTCAGCAGCGCCGTGATCGCCGTGCGGGAGTACGAGGACGTCGTCGCGATCTCGCGGTCGACCTCGCCGCCGGTGACCTTGCGCAGCATCCGGGAGAACGCGTTGCCGTCCTCGGCCACGCGCTGTGCCTCGGCGATGGCGCCGTCGATGTCGACGTCGACCTTCGCGGTCTGCGGCGTGAGCGTCCAGGCCTTGTCGGAGTGGACGATCCGGACCGGCTTGCGCAGCTTGCCGAGGAGCTCGGTGCGGACCTTCTCGCGGGCGTCGTCGGAGGTCAGCCCACCGACGTCGACCCCGCCGACGGTCACCCCGTCGGGGATCTTCTTCGCCGTGCTGGCGTCGGCGACGAGCACGCCGCCGCTGACGACGAGCAGGACGAGCACGACGCTCGCGAGTACGACGACTGTCCGTTGCGCCATGGCCGATCCAGAATCGTAGCGGGCAGCGCGGCGTCCCCGTCGCAGTGGGCGTCCCGGGGTGGTCCCGGAGACCGCTCGCGGCGGCGCCCGGTATCAGCGTCGCTCGAGCAGCAGGTCGATCTCGTCGAGGATCCGGCCGCGCTGCAGACCATTCAGGCGCAGGAGGAGCAGGCCGCAGCCATCGGGGTGCAGGGCGTGCCGTTTTTCATTTTCAATGGCTGCGTTGCGGTGTCCGGCGCACAGGAGCCGGAAGCACTGCTC
>JALRCL010000912.1 GCA_023268575.1 Patulibacter sp. | reverse complement strand
GCGTTGATGCCCTTGTAGCAGCAGACCGCGGCGATCATCACGCCGTAGATGGCGCACTTCAGGAACGAGGCGGCGAGCTCCAGCGTCGTCGCCGAGCTGAAGAAGGCGGAGAAGAACGGGCCCAGCGGCGCGTGGTTCTGGACCACCACGAGGGTGGCGCCGGCGACGCCGGCCAGGAGCGCGAAGACGTTGAACAGCAGGCAGATCGCGACGATCGCCAGCAACCGCGGCACGACGAGAGACTTCACCGTGTCGATGCCCAGGACGCTCAGCGCGTCCACCTCCTCCCGCACCCGCCGTGCGCCGAGGTCCGCGCACATCGCCGTCCCGACGACGCCGGCGACGACGATCGCGGTGACGAGCGGCGAGAAGAACCGCACGACGATCAGGACGTAGATCCCGCCCATGCGGTCCAGCGCCCCGAACAGCCCGAGGAAGTTCGACGCCTGGATGCCCGCCGGCCCGAACGACAGCGCGAACGAGGTGATGACGAGCGGGAAGATCGCGATCTTCAGCGCGAACCGGAACTGGTCGACGAACTCCGGGACGTAGGAGTAGGGCGCGGAGAACGACCGGCGGACGGCGACGCCGGCCAACCGGAGCATCGCCCCGAGCTCGTCGAGGGTCTCCGGACCCGGCAGCGCGAGGCCGCGCCCGACGGCGGGCCGGCTCATCGCCGCTCCTCCGCGGCGCGGGTGCCGCAGCCCTGGGCATCCATGGACGTTCGCGTCAGCACGTGGTCTCCCCGCCGGCGCTCCTCGGCGCTCCGGCCGGGACAGAGTACAGAACGTCCGGTCATGGTGTCTACCCGTTTATTCGGACAGTGTGTAACGCCGGAATGACAGCGTGTCCGGACGGTGGAGGGCCGCCTCGTAACGGGGCGACCGGCGGGGGGCAACGCCCGCGGCCCGTCGTCCGCCGGGGGTGGACGCGCTGGCATCATGCGAGCGGATGGCCGCCCCGGCACGAACGAAGGTCCCCAATCCCGCGCGGGACGCCGCGCGAGGGGACCTCGTCGCGCGGATCCGGCGAGCGATCGCCGACCACGTCGCCGACGGCGGATCGCTCGACTCGCTGACGGTGGCGCGCCTCGCCGCCATCGCGGGCATCTCGCGCTCGACCTTCTACGTCCACTTCGCCGACAAGGGCGGGCTGATGCTCGCGCTGCTCGACGTGGTCGAGCCGGTGCTGCTGGACGCGGGCCGGCCCCTCTGGTCGCGGCGGGCCGTCCTCTCGGAGGCCGAGCTGCTCGACGGCGTCGAGCGGATCGTCGACGTCCATCGCACGCACGCGACCGAGCTCGCCGCGATCTCCGAGGTGCGCACCTACGACGCGGCGGTGGCCGAGCGCCATCGCGCGCTCGTGGACGCCGTGTCCGACGACATCGCCGCGCACGCGGCCTGGGCGCAGCAGCACGGCGTGGCCGCGAGCGACGGCGACCCCGCCGAGATCGCGTTCTGGATCGCCCGCGTGCTCTTCCGCGCGCTGCCGTTCTACCTCTGGCCCGCCGACGCCGACGAGACCGATGCCCGGGTGGGGGAGCTCGCGCGCGTGCTGCACCGCGCGCTGTACGCCCGGCAGGCCGCGGCATGAGCACCGACGCGACCACCGGGCGCGACGCCCGTCGTGTCGAGACCGGTGAGCGCCTGCTGCGCGCGATGGAGTCGCTCCTGGAGGAGGGCGCGACCTTCCGCGGCGTGAGCATCCAGCGCCTGATCGAGGGGGCCGGACTCTCGCGCACCCTCTTCTACGCGTACTTCCGCAACAAGAGCGATCTCCTGCTGCACTGGGCCCAGCAGGTGATGCAGGCCACCGCGCTCAACGCCGACGAGTGGTGGGCGATCGACCGCGCACCGACCGTCGCGGACCTGCACCGGATCCTCGACGACATCGTCGAGGAGTACCTCCCCCACATCCGCGTGATGGCGGCCGTCTTCGACGCCGCGGAGTTCGACGACGAGCTGCGCGGCCTCGGCAACGCGATGATGGGGCACTACGCCGGCCACCTGGCGACCCACATCGCCGCCGGGCAGCGCGCCGGCTGGGTCGATCCCGCGCTCGATCCCGACGTCGCGTCGCGCTGGCTCGTGCTCGCGCTCGAGCCGGTGCACGACGAGGGGCTGTGGACGCTGGAGCGCGAGCGACGCAGCACCCGGCTGCGGGCGCTCGCCGGCATGCTCCACGCGACGCTCTACCGCGACGTCGCCTGAGCCTGAGATCCGCGCCGAGCGACGCTCAGCTCGCCAGCAACCAGGCGACGAGCGCCGCGCAGAGCAGGGCCAGCAGCGCGGCGACGCCCCAACGCAGGCGTCCCGGTGCGTGGCGCAGCTCCATGAAGTGGTCGGCGACGAGCCAGGCCTTGGCGAACGAGATCAGGAGGATCGTCGTCCCGGCGGCCTGGGCGCCGAGGCCGCTGTCGGCGCTCGTCCACCAGGACAGGGCCGTCGCGAGCGTGAGGATCGCCCAGATCACGAGGACCGGGCGGGGCAGCAGCGTCGTCATCAGTGCACGAAGTAGACGAGCGGGAACAGGATCAGCCAAAGGAGGTCCACGAGGTGCCAAAAGACCGCGGCGCCCTGGATCAGCGCGAGATCCTGGGGCCGCCGCGCACCGGCGGCGGCGATCCGCCGCGCGAAGAGGAGCGCGGTGAGGCCGACGAGGACGTGCAGCAGGTGCAGGCCGGTGAAGACGTAGTACTGCTGGAAGAAGTCGTTCGTATCGGGAACGATCCCGGCGCGGGCCTTCGTCGTCCACTCGACGGCCTTCAGCACGACGAACGTCCCACCCAAGAGCATCGCCGCGAGCAGCGCGCGGCTCGCGGCGAGCGACCGGCCGAGCCGGACCGCGTTCACCGCGGCCACGACGGCGAGCGAGCTGCCGAGCAGCACGAGGGTGTTGACGAACCCGAACGCCGGCGTCAGCTCGCGCTGGGACGCGGCGAACAGCTCGGGCTGCTCCGCGCGGTAGTGGAGGAACATCCCGAACAGGACGCCGAAGATCAGGAGGTCTCCGACGACGACGAGCCAGATCCCCGGTTCGCCTGGGACCCGGCGCTCGGCGTCGCGGTCGCGCCGCAGGGCGGGCGCGCTCATCGCAGCGCCCCCGCTCCCACCGGCGACGGGACGGCATCGCCGGCCGGCACGCCCGCGGGCGGTGCGTGCCGGCGGGCCTCCTCGGCCTCCTCGCGGGCGGCGCGGAGCACGAGCCACGTCATCACCGGGTACCACGAGCCGAACACCGCGGCGGGGATCCAGAAGCCGAGCAGCCCGTTCCAGGCGAACGGCCCGCTCTCGAAGAAGACGATGAGGCTCGCCGGCGTCAGCAGCACCGCGATCCACAGGTTCATGTACGCCGACCAGCGCGGGAACACCGGCCGGGGGCGACGGTCGGCGAACGTCGCCACCGAGAGCGCCACGAGCTGCCCGATGATCGGCGGCCAGGGCAGGATGAGCATGAGGTAGGAGAGCTCGTTGACGAGCTGGGTGAGCTCCGGCGTCCGCTCCGGGCGGAACGACCCCCCGAGGAAGAGCAGCATCGGGATCATCAGCACGACGGTCACGAGGATCCCCGACGCGAACTGCAGCATCGCCAGCACCGGGGTGCGCGGCTCGCTGCGCCGCATCTGCATGCTGATGGCGAAGTAGAACGGGATCGTCAGGAAGATCCCGACCATGCCGAGCAGCAGCCCCACGCGCCGCAGATCGGCGTGGTGGGCGTAGATCCGGGCGACCTCCTCCGGGGTCCCGGACGGCGGCACCATCGGGATGAAGTTGCCCAGCAGCCCCCACCCGCCGAAGAGCAGGACGACGAACCCGACGCCGCACCAGGCGCCGACCTGCTGCACGCGGTGCTTGAGGGTCACGTCGCGCAGGTATGCGTCCCGGTCCAGCGGGGGCGCGCCGACCGACGACGTCATCGACGACCCCCGTCGCCGGGCTCCTCGGCCGGGGCGAAGACGGGGTTCGTGAAGGACGACATGCAGGTTCCGATCTCGACGACGCGCGGTCCGGACGCTTCCGGGACGGGTCGGTCGGACACCCTGTCCGACCGTGCGAGAATCTAGCATTATTCTCGTCGTGCTTGGAAGTGGAGACACCGTGTCCGAACCCCCGAGTCGGCGGGCCCGCAAGCGCGAGCGGACGTTCCGCAACCTGCTCGACGCCACCGCCGCGCTCATCGCCGAGGGCGGCACGGCCGACCTCCGCATCAGCGACATCACCGCGCGCGCCGACGTCGCGTTGGGCTCCTTCTACAACTACTTCGCGAGCAAGGAGGAGATCGTCGACGCCGTCGCGCGCGAGACCCTCACCGCGCTGGCCGCCTCGCTGGCGGAGGGGGACGCGGCGACCGCCGACGACGACGTGGCGATCGCCGCGCGCGCGATCCGCCGGTTCGTCGAGCTCGCCCGCGAGGACGAGCTGCTGGCTCGGCTGCTCGTGAACCTCAGCGCGGGGGACGCGGTGTTCGTCTCCTCCGTCCATCCCGCGGCGCGGCTCGCGGTCGAGCGGGGGGTCGAGCACGGCCGCTTCACCGTCGGCTCGGTCGAGCTCAGCGTCGTGGCGATCACCGGCGGAGCGCTCGCCCTCGTCCGCGCGATCATCGACGGGCGCGACGTCGGTCGCGAGCCGGGGCGCGAGCTCGCCGAGCGCAGCCTGCTCGCCCTCGGCGTCCCGGCCGATGAGGCGGCCCGGGTCGCGGCGCGCCTTCGCCTCGGCCGCCCGGAGCCGCTGCTCGGCCTGGGCGCGCAGGCGCTCCATCTCGGCGATGGCGTCGGCCTGCGCCGCGCTGGTGGCGGCCGCCGTGCCCGGGGCGGCGGTGCTGCCGGGTGCTGTGCTGCCCGGCGCCACGCTGCCGGCCGTGCCACCCGCTGAGGCGTCGGCCACGGTGCGCACCTGCGCAGGCACCGGCTGGGTCGACTCGCGCTGGCCGTCGTTGACGGTCTTGGCCACGATGGGCACGCCGGCGAATCCCGCCACCGTGATGGCCACCGCCCCCACGCCCATGCGGGCGCCGGTGAGCGAGGGGAGGTCGAGCATGGCCTGCCAGGCCTGGCCCACGGTCACGGCCATGCGCGCGGTGCTGCGCTCGACGATGTTCAGGGCGGGGCTGGGGTCGGGCACCGCGAGGCCGGCGGCCACGGTGCCCACCACGGCCACGGGCACCAGCACGGTGATGCCGGCGTTGGTCTCGCGCCGGGCGCGCAGCGTGGCGCGGCAGGCGCCGCAGTGGCGCACG
>JALRCL010000780.1 GCA_023268575.1 Patulibacter sp. | reverse complement strand
GCTCGATCGCGCGGCGGTCGACGAGCTCTGCCGGCGCCTCGACGGGCTGCCGCTGGCGATCGAGCTCGCGGCCCGGAAGGTCCGCACGATGGCGGTCCCGGACATGATCGCCGCGCTCGACGACCGCTTCCTGCTCCTGCGCGGCGGGCCGGTCGACCAGCACCCCCGCCACCAGTCCCTCGACGCCGTCCTGCGGTGGAGCTGGGACCTCTGCGACGACGCCGAGCGAGACCTGTGGCGGCGCTTCTCCGTGTTCGTGGGACCGGCGACGATCGACGCGATCGCCGACGTCTGCGGGTACGACAGCACCCTCGCGGCCCACGACGTCGCCGACCGCCTCGTGCGCAGCTCGCTCATCGTCAGCGAGCCGACGGAGGACACCGTCCGGTTCCGGATGCTCGACTCGATCCGCGAGTTCGGGCGGCGGGCGCTGGAGGACGGCGGGGAAGGGGCGACGGCGGAGGTCCGCACCCGCCACCTCGAGCACTACGCCTCGGCGGTCTCGCGCACCGAGCAGCGGTGGTTCGGCCCCGATCAGCGACGGATCATGCGGCGCCTGGCGACCGACATGCCGAACCTGCGCCTCGCGTTCGACTGGGCGCTGACCGACCCGGCGCTCGCGCCCCGGGCGGACCGGCTGTTCGGCGACCTCTGGATCCACTGGGTCGCCGCCGGGCACGTCCGCGAGGGACGCGCGTGGGGCGAGCGGCTGCGCGAGCGGCTCGGCGCGCTCGGCGCCACGCCGTCCGCACGCGCGTACTGGATCCGCGGGTGGATCGCGATCGCGGGGGGCCAGGTCGACGACGCCGAGCGGCTCTGCACGGCCTCGCTGCGGGAGGCGGACGCCGAGCCCCGCGACCGGCACATGGCCCGTGGCCTGCTCGGGGCCTGCCACGCCATCCGCGGGGCGTTCGAGGATGCCCGCGCCCCGTACGAGCAGGCGATCCGCGGCGCGCGCGAGGACGACGACGGGTTCGCCGCCGCGCTGCTGCTGCAGAACCTCGCGGAGCTCACCGGGGTCTACGGCGACGGCGCGGCCGCGCTGCGCCTGTGCGACGAGTCCGAGGCGATCTGCCGCGAGCGCGGCGATCACTGGTGCTCCTCCCACGTGCTCTGGGTCCGAGCGCTCGTCGCGCACCGGCAGGGCCGGCCGCAGGAGGCCTGGGACCGCGGCCTCGAGGCGCTCGCCCTGAAGATCGAGATGGACGACCAGCTCGGCGTCGCGCTCACCGGCGACGTGCTGGCCTGGACCCTCGCCGAGCGGCGCCAGCCGGAGGCCGCCGCCGTGATGCTCGGCGCGACCGACGCCTACTGGCGCGGGACCGGGCGGCCCTTCTACGGGATGCAGCCGCTGTTGCGGATCCGCCAGGCGTGCCTCTGGGACCTGCGCGTGGTCCTCGGCCCCACGCGCCTGGAGCAGGCGCTGCGCGACGGGGCCGACCAGGGCCTGGCGCACGTCGGTCGCCTCGTCGAGCGCGCCCCCGCGACGGCGCCGGAGGCCCCGCGTCGCCGCGTCGACCGCGCCTACGCGCGCGGCGTCGCGTCGCTGACGCCGCGGGAGCACGAGGTCGCGCGCCTCGTCGCCCAGGGCATGACGAACAAGCAGATCGCGACGACGCTCATCATCGGCCGGCGGACCGTCGACACGCACGTCGCGCACATCCTCGCGAAGCTCGACTGCGCCCGGCGGGCCGAGGTCGCCAGCCTCATGGCGAAGCTCGACGACCCCTCGGACGCGGCCCGCCGCTGACCTCCGGGCACCGCCGTCGCGCGACGGGCGCCGAAGATCCGTAGCCGATCGGTAAGACGACGGAGGCAGGCGAGGGGGCCAACGGCGACGATCGGAGCCGCCCTCGGGAAGGCCAGAGGGCCAGGCCACGAGGGGGGAACCCATGGAGCACGAACTGACCGTCGTCGGAATCGGCGGCACGCCACGGCCGCACTCGTCGTCGGAACGGGCGCTCGACGAGGCGCTCGCCTGCGTCGAGGCGCGCGGCGCCCGGACGCTGCGCTTCACGGCGGCCGACCTCGACCTGCCGATGTACGACCCGAGCGCCGAGCGCCAGGACCCGCGCGCCACGGCCCTGCTCGACGCGCTCGCGCGCGCCGACGGCGTCGTGATCTCGACCCCCGGCTACCACGGTGGGATCTCGGGACTGCTGAAGAACGCGCTCGACTACGTCGAGGAGCTGCGACAGGCCGACCGGCCCTACCTCGACGGGCGCGCGGTGGGCTGCATCGTCAGCGCCCACGGCTGGCAGGCGACGGTCACGACCCTTGGCGCGGTGCGCTCGATCGCGCACGCCCTGCGCGGCTGGCCGACCCCGCTGGGCGTCGCGATCAACGGCGCCGCGCCGGACCCGGCCGCGACGAGCGCGCAGCTGGAGCTCCTCGCCGACCAGGTCGTCGGCTTCGCCCGCGCCCACCGTGCCGCGGTGATCGCATGAGTCGCATCCAGCGGGCCGTCGACGCCCTCGCGGCCGGCGAGATGGTGATCGTCGTCGACGACGACGATCGCGAGAACGAGGGGGACCTCGTGGTCGCGGCCGCGGAGGTCACCGCGCGACAGGTGAACTTCATGGCCCGCCACGGCCGCGGGCTGATCTGCGTCTCGATGGCGCCGGAGCGGCTCCGCGAGCTCGGCGTCCCGCCGATGGCCGCGCGCAACGAGGATCCACGCGGCACGGCGTTCCACGTCTCCGTCGACCACGTCAGCGCGACGACGGGGATCTCGGCCGCGGAGCGGGCGCGCACGATCCGCGCGCTGGCCGACCCGGCCTGCCGGCCGGCGGACCTCGTCCGCCCCGGCCACGTCTTCCCGCTCGGGTACCGGCCGGGCGGCGTCCTGGAGCGCGACGGCCACACCGAGGCGTCGATCGACCTCTGCCGCCTGGCCGGCGCCGGCGACGCCGCCGTGATCTGCGAGATCATGCGCGACGACGGCGAGATGGCTCGCGGGCCCGAGCTCGCGGCCTTCGCGGAGCGCTGGGGACTGCCGCTCGTGTCGGTCGCCGAGCTCGTGGCGCACCGCCGGACGCACGACCCCGCGGTCCGGCGTGGGCGCGAGCTGCCCGTCGCGCAGCGCCCCGGCCTGCGGGTCGTGGAGTACGAGGCGCTCGCCGGCGGCGGGCCGCACCTCGCGATCGTCGGCGGGAACCCGGAGGCCGACGGGGCGACGCCGGTCCGCGTGCACCGCGAGTGCCTCGACGGCCACGTGCTGGGGATCCGGCCGTGCGCCTGCGCCGACGAGCTCGCGACGTCGTTCGAGGCGGTCGCCGCCGGTCGCTGCGGCCTCGTCGTGCTGCTGCGCGACGACGGATCCCCCCACCGGCCGGAGGCCGCCGCGGAGGCGGACCGGCGGGCCGCGGTCGTCCGGCAGATCGCCGCCGACCTGGGCATCGACGTCGACGCGGCGCGTCCCGGGACGCGTCCGCTCGTCGCGGTCGCCGGCTCCACGGCCGAGGCCGCCTGATGCGCATCGTGGTCGACGCGGCGCCGCCGCACGACGTCCGGTTGCTCGACGCCGACGACTTCGCCGGGTTCCGCGTCGATGCCCACGAGGTCGGCGCCGCCGCGCTGGACGCGACCCTGCGCACCGGGCGGCTGGGACGGCTCGAGGGCGATCACGCCTTCATCGCGGTCGAGGGGCTGCGCGCCCTCGCCGGCGAGCGCTCCCCGGAGTGGCAGGACCGGCTGGCCGCGATGATCCGCTTCGCCGCCGAGCACGGCTGGACGGCCGGCGACGGCAGCGTGCGAGCGCACGTCGTGTGGGCCGCCGGCGACGGCGAGCGCTGACGGCCGGCGCCCTCGCGCGGGCGCCCGATGGCGCTCGCGGCGACCACCGCGCCGGGCTCGCCCGGCCGCTCGTCGTGCGCGCTCGCGAGGCGCCTCCGGGTCCGTAGCGGATCCGTAGCGGATCGGTACTTCGACGGAGGCGAGCGGCCCGTCCGGGCGGAGACGATCGGGGCAGCTCCGACAGCGACGAAAGACGACGTTCATGCGATTCATCCTGTTCACCGAGGCCGGCACCCTGCGCGGCGAGACGCACCACCGGCGGTACTGGGACGTCATCGAGGAGGCGCGGTTCGCCGAGGAGATGGGCTTCCACGGCTGGGGGACCTCCGAGCACCACTTCTACAACGAGCTCGCCACGGCGTCGGCGCCGGAGACGCTCTTCGCCGCGGTCGCGATGAAGACGAGCCGGATGAAGCTCCGGTACATGAGCCGGCTCGTCTCGGCGATCCACCCGATCCTCGTCGCGGAGCAGACCGCGGCCACGGACATCCTCTCCAACGGCCGGATCGAGCTCGCCGTCGCCCGCGGCAACACGCTGCTGCAGCTCGACGCGTTCGGCGTGCCGCTCGACGAGACGAAGGGCCGCGCGGAGGAGGCGCTGGACCTCATCGTCCGGGCCCTCTCCGACCCGTCCTTCTCCCACGAGGGCCGCTACTGGGGCTCGATCCCCGAGCGGCAGCTCACGCCGTCCGGCGTCCAGGAGCCGCACCCGCCGCTGTTCAAGATCGCGCAGAGCGTCGAGTCCGCCCAGGACGCCCGCCGGCGCGGCCTCGGCCTCATCACGAGCGACATGTACTTCGGCTGGGACGCGCTGCAGAGCTACCTCGACGCCTACAACTCGGTGCCCGACAGCGAGGTCGACCCGGTCGGCCGCGTCGTGCAGAAGTCGGCCGCCGCGATGTCGATCACCTGTCGCTGCGCGAAGACGAACGACCTCGCCCTCGAGGTGGCCGAGCGCGACATGAAGATGTTCGCGACGATGATCATCAACGACCTCTACGCGCAGCTCGCGGAGCGGTCGGCGAAGGAGTACGGGCACTTCAGCCAGGTGGCCGAGCTGCGCGAGCGGCTCGACGATCCCGAGTGGCTGCGCGACTGCGGCCCGACGATGATGATCGGCGACCCCGAGCACATCATCCGCAAGGTCCAGCGGATCAAGGAGATGGGCGCCGACGAGATCGTCCTGCGGATCGACAACGGGACCCACGACGAGATGATGTCGACGATCGAGCACCTCGGTCGCTACGTCATCCCGTACTTCAACAACCCGTCGGGCGTGCTGCGCGACACGGTCATCGGCTTCCTGCCCGGCGACCCGCGCCAGGCGCCGAGCTACGACTCCAAGGGCACCGCGGCGGTGACCGCGTGAGCACCGCCGTGGCGTTCGACCACGCCCGGATGGTCGAGATCCAGCAGGCGATCGTGCGGGCGATCGAGCAGCGCGACGCCGACGCGTTCGCCGAGCTCTACGCCCCCGACGGCGCGCTGCTGCCGCCCGACGGCACGGTCCACGCCGGCCGCGACGCCGTGCGCGCCGCGTTCCAGGGGATGCTCGACGACGGGTTCGCGAAGCAGACCGTCGTCGCCCCGCGGCTCGTCGTCGACGACGAGCTGGCGGTCGAGGAGGGGCAGGCGGTCGCCGAGTTCCACCACGACGGCGAGGTGACGGTCGGGCGCTGCAACTACCTCATCGTGCACCGCCGGCAGCCCGACGGGCGCTGGCTCATGGAGCGCGACATCTGGACGGCGATCCCGGACGGCGCGCCGGGCCCCGAGGTCGAGTGATGCTCGGCTTCGACGAGTACGCCGCCCTCGACGGGCTCGGTCTCGCGGCCCTCATCGCGGCCGGCGACGTGTCGGCGGCCGAGGTCCACGAGACCGCCCTCGCCGCGATCGGCGCGGTCGACCCGCAGCTGCGCGCCGTGGTCGAGGGACCGTGGGCCCAGCCGCTGGACCACGCCGCCGACGGACCGTTCGGCGGCGTCCCGTTCGTCCTGAAGGACATCCTCTGCCACGCCGCCGGGGTGCCGATGCACCTCGGCAGCCGCGTGGCCGGCGACGGCGTCCCCTACGACGAGGACTCGCTGCTCATGCAGCGGTTCAAGCGGGCCGGGCTGGCGACCGTGGCCACGGCGAAGACCCCCGAGCTCGCGATGAGCGCCTGGACCGAGCCGGTCCTCGGCGGGCCGGTCCACAACCCGTGGGACGTCGCTCGGTCGACCGGCGGCTCCAGCGGCGGGCCGGCTGCCCTCGTCGCCGCCGGCGCGGTACCGCTGGCGCACGCCAACGACGGCGGTGGCTCGATCCGGATCCCGGCGGCCTACAACGGCCTCGTCGGGCTGAAGCCCAGCCGCGGGCGGATCCCGCTCGGTCCGGGGCAGCAGGAGCTGTTCTTCGGCAACGCGGTGGAGTTCGCGTTGGCCCGGACCGTCCGGGACGCGGCGGGGCTCCTGGACCTCGTGCACGGCAACGCCCCGGGCGAGAAGTACGGCGCGCCGCTGCCCCGGCGCCCCTACGCGGAGGAGCCCGGGCAGCGGGGCCGGCTGCGGATCGCGGTCGCGCTGGAGGACTGGGGCGACGTGCGCCTGGATCCCCAGGTTCGCCGCGTCGTCGAGGACACCGCACGGACGCTCGAGGAGCTCGGCCACGAGGTCGTGCTCGCCCGGCCGCCGATCGACTGGGAGGCGATGCTCGCCGCGTTCACGACGACCTGGTGCTTCCAGCTCGTCGGCTCGGTCGACGGGATCGCCGAGCTCCTGGGCCGGCCGGTCGACGGGACGAGCTACGAGGCGACGACCCTCACCTGCGCCCGCGCGGGCCGAAAGCTCGGACCGCTGCAGCTCCTCGGGGCGCTGGACCAGATCAACGTCCTGTCGCGGGCGTTCGCCGGATTCCTCGGCGACCACGACGTGCTGCTCTCGCCGGTCGCCAACGAGCTGCAGCCGCCGCTGGGGACCTACGACGCCGACGATCCCGAGATCGACGCCGCCGGATGGGTCCGGCGCGTGATGGCGCCGTTCCCGCTCTGCATGACCTACAACATGACCGGCGCGCCGGCGATCAGCGTGCCGGTCGGGTGCAGCGAGGAGGGCCTGCCGATCGGCGTCCAGCTCGGCGCGGCGATGTACCGCGAGGACGTCCTCCTGCAGCTCGCGGGCCAGCTCGAGGAGCGCCTGCCGTGGCGGGACCGCCGTCCCGCCGTCCACGTCGCCGCGGCGACCCGACCGGCCGCCCCGGCCGTCTGAGGAGGCGACGATGACCACCACCGTCACCACGTTGCGGCACCGCATCGGCGGTGCCTGGGTCGCGGGCTCCGGCGACGCGATCGACCTCGTCGACCCCGCGACCGAGGAGGTCGTCGCGCAGCTGCCGGCGGGGTCCCCGGAGGACGTCGATGCCGCCGTCCGCGCCGCGGCGGACGCGCAGCCCGCGTGGGCGGCGCTGCCGCTGGAGGAGCGCCTCGCGCACCTGGAGCGGCTCGCCGACGCGCTCGAGGAGCACGCCGCAGAGCTCGCCGAGCTGGAGTGCCGCGAGATGGGCAAGCCGGTCGACATCGGCGAGGCGTTCGTGCGCAGCGGCGTCGACGTCCTGCGGGCCTCGATCGCCGACGCCCGCTCGTACGCCTTCGTCGAGGTCCAGGTCGACGACGGCACGCAGCGCAAGCGCGTCCTGCGCCGGCCGCTCGGCGTCGTCGCGCAGATCGTGCCGTGGAACTTCACGGTGGCGGCGACGCTGCTGGGCCTCGGGCCGCTGCTGGCGGCCGGCAACGCGGTCGTGCTGAAGCCCTCCGAGCGGGCCCCGCTGTCGGGCGTCCGGCTCGCCGAGCTCGCCGGCCACCTGCCCGCCGGGGTCCTGAACGTCGTGCTCGGCGACCGTCGCGCGGGCGAGCCGCTCGCCGACCATCCCGACGTCGGGCTCGTGCACTTCACCGGGTCGGTGCCGTCGGGCCGCTCGGTGGCGCGCTCGGCGGCCGGGCACCTGCGCCGGGCCGTGCTCGAGCTCGGCGGCAAGGACCCGGTGGTCGTCGACGCGGGCGTCGACGTCGCGGCGACGGCGGAGGCGGTCGCGTTCGGCGCGTTCGTGAACACCGGGCAGATCTGCACCTCGATGGAGCGGATCTACGTGCACCGGGACGTCGCGGACGCGTTCCTGGACGCGCTCGTCGCCCAGGCGGAGCAGTGGACGATGGGGGAGGGCCACGAGCCGGGCGTGAAGCTCGGGCCGCTCGTCGACGAGCGGCAGCGGCGGATCGTGCACGAGCACGTGACCGACGCCGTCCGTCAGGGCGCGCAGGTGCTCGTCGGCGGCGAGGCGCCGGACCGTCCCGGGTGGTTCTACCCGGCCACGGTCCTCTCCGACGTGCGGGACGACATGCTCGTCATGCGCGAGGAGACGTTCGGTCCGGTCGCGCCCGTCGTCGTCGTCGACTCGTTCGAGGAGGGCCTGCGCCGTGCGGCCGACTCGCGGTTCGGGCTGGCGGCGACCGTCTACACGACCGATCCGGAGCACGCCGCGGCGTGCGACGCGCTCCCGGTCGGCGTCGTGTGGGTCAACGAGTGGCAGGGCGGTGGCCTCGAGCGCACGTACGAGCCGGCGGGGGAGAGCGGCATGGGCGCCACCGGCGGCCACGCCGCCTACGACGCGGCGACGCGCCCGGTGACGGTCGTCTGGAGCGGCGTCTCGGCCGGATGACGGGGGCGCGGCGGCGCGCTCGGTGCGCGTCGCCGCCCGCGCCCGCAGGAGCGTGCCGTGCGACCGATCCCCGAGCCGGCGGCGCCCGCCGTGTCAGCGGCTGCGGCCGGGGCGCCGCCGGGCGGCCCGTGGGGCGCCGTCGCGGTCGGCCCGGTCGGCTCGCGACCAGACGCTGAGCACCATCAGGGTCTTCGTCCCGATGACGTTGCCGCCCCGCCGCAGGTCGTCGATGGCGCGGCGCAGGTGCGCCATGTCCCGCACCCGCAGCCGCACGAGCGCGTCGGGGTCGCCGGCGGTCGTGTAGACCGCCTGCACCTCCGGGAGGTCCCGGGCGGCCTGCTCGATGGCGTCCAGCCGCGTGTTGCCGATGACGCGCAGCTCGGTGAACGCCTCCAGGCCCCAGCCGAGCTTCGCGTGGTCGATCACCGCGGTGTAGCCGGTGATGACGCCGAGCCGCTCCAGGCGGTCGATCCGCCGCTTCGTGGCCGCCGGCGAGAGGCCGACCTGCGTCCCCATCGACGCCAGCGTCCGGCGCGAGTCCCGCTCCAGCAGCAGGAGCAGCTCGCGGTCGACCTCGTCGATCTCGGCGATCTCGGACACGGAGCGAACCTAGCGCGCTCGGCCCCGAGCGCAAAGTACATGCGCTTCACCGAGGAACTGCAACGTTCTTTTGCGTCTTGCACCGATCTGATGCATGTCGTGTTGCGAGCGTCCCGTCCGACGCGGTTGGGTCGGAGGACGCACCACCCCCGACCCGGAGACCTCATGAGCACCTTCTTCCCCGGCACCGAGCAGCTCGTGCTCTGCCACGACCCGCGCGCCGGCCTCCGGGCCGTCATCGCCATCGACGACTCGACCCTCGGTCCCGCCCTCGGCGGCGTGCGGATGCGCGCGTATCCGTCGGAGGAGGCCGCCGTCACCGAGGCCCGGCGCCTCGCCGCGGCGATGACCCTGAAGAACGCGGCCGCCGACCTGCCCTACGGCGGCGGCAAGTCCGTGATCCTCGTCGACGGCCCGATCGTCGATCGGGAGGCACTGCTGCGGAGCTTCGGCGACTTCGTCCGCCGCTGCGACGGGACGTACCTCCCCGGGGTCGACATGGGCACGAGCGTCGAGGACCTCGCCATCGTGGGCGAGGCCGGTGCGGAGGTCGCCTGCGACGAGGAGGACCCGGCGCCCTGGACGGCGCTCGGCGTCTTCGCCGCGCTGCGCGAGGCGGTCCGCACGGTCGACGCCCGCGACGACCTGGACGGCGTCGTCGTCGCCGTCCAGGGCCTCGGGCACGTCGGTGCCCGGCTCGCGCGCCTGCTCGCCGACGCCGGCGCCCGCCTCGTGCTGGCCGACGTGGACGCGGCGCGCGCCGCGTCGCTGGCCGAGGAGCTCGGCGCGACGGTCGTGGGGCCCGACGCGATCACGGGCGTCGAGTGCGACGTCCTGGCGCCTTGCGCCACCGCGCGCGTGCTCGACGCGACCACCGTCGGCCGCCTGCGGGCGCGGATCGTCGCCGGCGCCGCCAACGACGTCCTCGCGGACCGCCGCATCGCCGGCGTCCTCGCCGAGCGCGGCGTCGCGTACGTCCCGGACTTCGTCGCCAACGCGGGCGGCGTCATCCACATCCACGCGCTCCGCGCACGGTGGTCGCCGGACCGGCTGGAGGAGGCGGTGCTCGCGATCGGGGAGCGGACCGCGGACGTCCTCGCGCGCGCCGCCGCCGAGGGACGGAGCCCGCTGGAGGTCGCCGAGTCGACCGCCCGCGCGCGGATCGTCCGGGCCCACCCCGATCCGGCCGCCCGGCTCCGGCGCGCCGCGGCCTGAGGAGCGGGATCGTGCCGACCGCCGAGACCACGCGCCGCACGGACCGTCGCCGGGATCGCGACCGTCGCGCGCCCGCACCCGACCCGCGGCCCGAGGAGCCCGCGCTCCTGACGGCCGAGGACCACCGCGTCCTGCACGAGCACCTGCTGCTCACGCGGGCCGTCGAGGAGCGCGGCGTGCGGCTCTACAAGCAGGGCCGGATCCCGGGGTCGTTCTACGACGGCCGCGGGCAGGAGGCCACGAGCGTCGGCGCCGCGTTCGCCCTCGGCCCCGACGACGTCGTGAGCTCGCCCCTCATCCGCGACCTCGGGGCGCACCTCGTGCGCGGGACCGATCTCGCCGACCTCTTCCGCCACTACATGGGCCGCGAGAACGCGATCAGCCGCGGGCGCGAGGGCAACATCCACTTCGGCGACCGGCGCCTGGGGATCGTCGGCCCGGTCTCGATGCTGCCCGACATGATGGTCGTCGCGGTCGGCCTGGCGATGGCGTTCCGGATCCGCGGCGAGCGGCGCATCGCGCTGTCGTTCTTCGGCGACGGGTCGACCTCGCGCGGGGATTGGCACG
>JALRCL010000611.1 GCA_023268575.1 Patulibacter sp. | reverse complement strand
GGCGCCCGCCACCGCGTCGGCCTGCAGCTGTCGCTCTCGGCGCTCGTCTGCTTCCTCGCGCCCGCGATCCTCCTCGCGGCGCTCGGCGAGCTCGAGCGGCGCGTCCTGAGCTGGGTCCTCTACGGCGTGGCGCTCGCGTACCTCCTGACCTGCCTGCTGATGGTCGTCGAGGCGAACCTCGCCGTCCGTCGTCGGGCCCGCGAGCGGCCCGCCGCCCCCCGCGACGGCTGGGCGCCGACCGTGACGATGATCGTCGCCGCGTACCTGCCCAACGAGCAGGAGATCATCGAGCAGACGCTGCGGCACCTCTGCCACGAGTCGGGCGTCCCGGCCGAGCGGCTGCAGGTGCTGCTGGCGTACAACACGCCGGAGGACCTGCCCGGCATCGAGGGACGGCTGCGCACGCTCGCCGCTGCGACGCCGCAGCTCGACGTCCTGCGGGTACCGGGGAGCACCTCGAAGGCCCAGAACATCATGGGCGCCCTCCCCCACGCTCGGGGCGAGGTCACGGTGATCCTCGACGCCGATCACCACCTCGAGCCCGGTGCGGCGGACCTCGCGATCCGCTGGCTCGACGCCGGCTACGACGTCGTGCAGGGCCGCTGCGTGATCCGCAACGCCCGGCGCAACCTCCTGACCCGGATCGTCGCCGCCGAGTTCGAGGTCATCTACGGCATCAGCCATGCGGGCCGCTCGCTGCTCACCGACACGGCGATCTTCGGCGGCGCCAACGGCTGGTGGCGCACCGACGTGCTGCGCGCGCTGGGCGTCGACCACCGGATGCTCACCGAGGACATCGACGTCTCGATCCGCGCGCTGCTCTCCGGACGCCGCCTCGTGCACGAGCGCGACATCGTCTCCACCGAGCTCGCGCCGACGACCTTCGCCGCGTGGTGGAAGCAGCGCACGCGCTGGGCCCAGGGCTGGTTCCAGGTGACGCTGCGCCACACCGCCGACGTCCGCCGGTCGCGGGTCCTCTCCCCCGCCGTGCGGATCTACTGGCTGATCCTCCTCGTCTGGCGCGAGATGTTCCCGATCGTCTCGCTGCAGATCTTCACGGTGCTGGCCGCGCAGGCGCTCATCGGCGTCCCCTTCGGCGGTATCCGCGACCCCTTCCTCATCACGTCGACGGTCGTGACGGTCCTCAGCGGCGTCGGCCTCGCGCTCGCGGGCGCGCACGTGATGTCCGACACCGCCCGGCGCGACCTCGGATGGGGCTGGATGCTCGCGTACGCCGTGCTCACGGCCCCCTATACGATCCTGCGCAACGCGGTCGCCCAGGCCGCGATGGTGCGGGAGATCGTCGGCGACCGCCGCTGGATGGTGACCCGCCGAGACCAGGCCGTCCGTCGCGGCTCGTCGCCGGGGGATCGGCCGCCGGACGGCGGACCCCGCGACGGGATCCGGGGCGGGACCGCACGCACCGAACCCGTGTCACCCGCGGCCGGCGGCCGCAGCGCGAAGACCACATGAGCTCAGGATCCGCACCCCCCGCCCGGCATCGCCGCGCGCTCCTCGTCGCGCTCGGCGCGAGCCTCGCCCTCGGCGGTCCGCTGGTCGTCGGACCCGCGTCCGCGGCGACGCGCACGGCGCTGACCGGCCCCGACGACGCGCTCGTCGAGCTCGACGGCGGCTACGACGCCTGGAGCGGCACGGTCCCGATCCCGCCGCGCTGGCGGACGGTCGGCGGCACGCTGCGCCTGCGCTGGCGGGCGTCGACGCAGCTCGTCGCGCCCTCGGCGCTGCAGGTCCGCCTCGGCGGACGGATCCTCGGGTCGGTGCCGCTGCGCCCCGGTGCGGACGGCGTGACCGTCACCCTGCCCCCGCAGCGCGTGCCGCGCGGGGTCACGAGCATCCCGCTGACGCTCGTGGCCCGGATGGCCACCCGGGCCGACCGCTGCCCCCCGCCGGACGACCCCAGCGCGTGGCTGCAGCTCGATCGCAGCTCCGCGCTGACCGTCGACGGCGCGAGCCCGACCACGGCCCCCGCGCTGCGGACGCTGCCCGGGGCGCTCCTCACCGGCGTGGGCCGGCAGCGCTCGCAGCTGCTGGTCCGCTTCGGCTCCCCGCCGACGCCGGCGCTGCTGCGCGCGGCGACGGTCGCCGCGGGCGAGGTCGACGCGGCCGGTGACGCCCGCGGCGTGCGGATCCGGGCCGCGCTGCCCGGCACCGCCGTGCGGCGCCGCCCGGGCGAGGCCGCGATCGAGCTCGTCGCCGGCCCCGGGCCGCTGACGATCCGGACCCGCACCGTCGGGGCGGACCGCTCGCCGGTCGTCCGGCTGCAGGGACCCGAGGACGAGTTGCTGCGCGCCGCCGGCGCGCTGCGGCGCAGCGTCGCCCGCCGCCTGTCGGGCACGGTCGCCGACGCCTCCCGCCTGCCGGCGGTCACGCCGACCGCCCGGCCGACGTTCCCGCGCCGGATCCGGCTCCCCGAGGGCAGCGCCACCGGTCTCGACGGCCAGCAGGTGACGCTGCCCTTCGACATCCCGGTCCACCTCGAGGCGCTCCGCGGCGCCCGCCTGCGGCTCGCCGCGACCTACCAGGCGCCGGCCGGCGGGCAGGCGACCGTCGCGATCAACGGCCGCGCGATCGCCAGCGAGTCGCTGCGCGCGTCGGGCCCGAGCCGCCTCTACGTCGAGGAGGAGCTCGCCGGCCGCGGTCCCGCGACGCTGCGCGCCGACCTCCAGGCCGGCGAGAACGTGGTGACGGTCAGCACCCGGCTGACGCGCCCGCAGGCGCTGCGCTGCGCCCCGGCCGACTCCGAGGGTCGGCTGCAGGTCACCGACTTCGGCTCGGTCAGCCTGCTCACCCGCGCCCGCCCGGTCAGCGCGACGCTCAGCGTCTTCCCGTTCCCGCTGAACCGCCGCTCCGGCTGGTCCGGTGCGACGGTCCAGCTGCCCGAGCGCCCGACCGAGGCCGAGCTCGGGGCCGTGCTCGGGACGCTGGCCGAGGCGCGCCGCGTCACCGGGGAGCTCGTCCTGCCCGCCTTCCGCCTCGGCGGCGACGTGCCGGACGGCAGCGCGCTCGTCCTCGCCCGGCCCGGCCGCGTGCCGGAGGAGCTCGTGAAGGGCGTCCCCGGCCCGCGGGACGCCGGCGTCCTGGCCGCGCGCAAGGACGGCGACGCGGTGCGGATCCTCGCGATCGGCGCGAAGGCGCTCGAGCCGCTCGCCAACGGCTACCGGGTCGGGAAGGTCCGGGGGCGCGTGGTCGAGTCGCTGAACGCCGACGACGCGGCGATCCGCGTCGGCGACGCCGAGGCGGTCACCGCCGTCCAACGCGGCCCGGTCCCGTGGCGGTGGCCGCTGCTCATCATC
>JALRCL010000595.1 GCA_023268575.1 Patulibacter sp. | reverse complement strand
GGGCGCGGGCGCGGGGGCCGGTCCCGGAGCAGGCGCCGCGGGCGCGGGCGGCTCCCCGCCGCTCCACCACGGCGCGGGCGCGGTTCCGTGGTCGCCGGTCGACGACGCGGCATCGCGGCCGGCGGACTGTCCGGGAGGTCTCGTCATACGCGCTCCGCGTCCGGCCGGACGAGCGAGAAGGCGGCAGAGCTCGTCCGTGGCGCGGGGATGGAGGCGACCTAATCTACCATCGGCCCCCATGAGCGACCCCGCTGCCGACGCACGCTTCCTCGCCCGCAACGCAGCGGCGGTGCATCCGGCCGGTGGGCTGGAGGACCGGCTGGAGACGGCCCGTCGCGAAGGACGACCGCTGCGCGTGAAGCTCGGGATGGACCCGACGGCGCCCCACATCCACCTCGGCCACGTGGTCGTCCTGCAGAAGCTCCGCGAGTTCCAGGACCTCGGTCACCGCGTCGTGCTCATCGTGGGCGACTACACCGCGCGAGTGGGCGATCCGAGCGGGCGGTCCGCGACGCGCCCCGTCCTGTCCGGTGCGGAGATCGACGCGAACGCCGAGACCTACCGCGCCCAGGCGGGGCGCGTGGTGCGCGAGGACGCCGATCTCCTGGAGGTCCGCCGGAACGGCGAGTGGCTCGACATGCCGATGGAGCGGTTCCTCGCCCTCGCCCGGATCCCGAAGGTCGCGCAGCTCCTCGAGCGGGACGACTTCTCGAAGCGGTACGCCGGGGGCAAGCCGATCAGCCTGCTCGAGTTCGTCTATCCCTTGCTCCAGGGGTACGACTCGGTCGCGATCGAAGCGGACGTCGAGCTCGGCGGGACCGACCAGACGTTCAACCTCCTCTTCGGCCGGGACGTCCAGCGCGCCGAGGGCCATCGCGAGCAGGTGGTCATGACGATGCCGTTGCTCGTCGGGATCGACGGGACGCAGAAGATGTCGAAGTCCCTCGGGAATCACGTCGGGATCGCCGAGCCGCCGGAGGAGATCTTCGGACGCACCATGCGGATCCCGGACGAGCTCATCCCGACGTGGGCGGAGCTCCTGGCGGTCGACCTCGGGGCCGAGCCGGCCGACGACCCCCGCGCGCGCAAGCGCGCGCTCGCACGAGCGCTGTGCGACCGCTTCGCCGGGGAGGGGACGGGGGACGCGGCCCAGGCCGCGTTCGATCGACTCTTCCGGGACGGCGCCGAGCCCGAGGAGATCGACGAGCACGTGATCCCCGACGGCACCGTCCATCTCCCGGCCGTGCTCGCGGCGGCGTTCGGCGTCTCGCGTTCCGAGGCGCGACGTGCCATCCAGCAGGGGGGAGTCCGGATCGACGGCCAGGTCGCGGGGGCCGATGGGCTGGACGTCGACGCCGATGCGCTGGCCGACGCGGTGCTGCGGATGGGGAAGCGGCGGTTCGTGCGCCTCGTGCGCGAGGCGTAGCGGGGCCGCCACCGCGCCGCGCGTGGAGCGGGTCGAGAGCGACCGGAGAGAGCGCCAACGCGCCAACTTTCACCGCACGACG
>JALRCL010000568.1 GCA_023268575.1 Patulibacter sp. | reverse complement strand
TCACGCCGGCGTTGTTCACGAGCAGGTCCAGCGGGGCGCCGTCGGCGTCGAGCTCCGCGGCGAGCGCCCGCACCGACGCCAGCGAGGAGAGGTCCAGGGCGCGCAGGTCCAGCCGCGCGTCGGGCACCTCGCGCTGGATCGACGCGACGGCCGACGCGCCGCGCTCGGGGCTCCGGCACGCCAGCACGACCTCCGCGCCGGCCCGGGCGAGCTCGAGCGCCGTCTGCAGGCCGAGCCCGCTGTTGGCCCCGGTGACGAGGGCCCGGCGACCGTCGAGCCGCGGGATGTGGTTGCGCGTCCAGCCCATGGCCGCGGAGCCTAGCGGCGCCGGTCCCGGCCGGAAGACGCGCGGCCGACGCGGTGGCGCTCGTCAGCGGGTGCGGTGGCGCTGCGTCGAGCGGCGGGCGGGGATCCGGGCGCCGACGAAGCGCTCGAGCCGGTCGACCGACGCCGTCCAGATCTCGAGCTCGGGGTACGCCTCGTGCGGCGGGGTCGCGCGCGCCTGCGCGGGCGCCCCGCGCAGGGCGAGGACCGGGACGGGCGCGAGGCCGCCGAGGCGCTCGTCGCGCATCGTGGCGGCGAGCTGCGCCACCCGCCGGCGGTCCGCCTCGCGGTCCTCGCCGGCGAGCAGGACGAGGAACGCCAGGCGCTGCCGCCGCGCGATGACCAGCGCGCTGTCGCCGGTGGCGGGCTCGGGCAGGACGATCTCGTCGACGAGGTCGGTGAGCGGCTGCAGCGCGCGCTCGAGCTGCCAGCGGCGCTCGCGGACCCGCGGCGAGCGCAGGCGCCGAGCGACCCGGTCGACCGGTCCGGCCGCGGGCATCGGCGTCGGAGCGGAGGGCGACGGCTCGGCCACGTCCTCCGCGGCCGGCGGCAGGAGCGTCGCGGTGCCTGATGCCGCCTCGTCGCCGTCGACGGCGGCGGCCGGCTCACTGCTCGCGAGGTCGTCGGGAACGGCCTCGGCCGCCGCCTGCTGGTCCGCGAGCGGCAGCAGCAGGGATGGTGGTGCGTCGGGCACCACGATGCCCGGCGGAAGCGGCGGCAGCGCGGTGAAGCGGTCGCCCGGCGAGCCGGCGTGCGCGGCGGCGAGCCGGTGCGGGCGAGAGGGCGCCCGGGCGATCGCGGCGCGGCGGCGGGCCGCGTCGAGCCGCCGCCGGCGGGCGCCCTGCGCGACGCGCCACCCACCGGTGCCGAGCGCGAGGACGAGGAGCAGCGGCAGGACGGCGCGCACGACCGGCTCGAGCGCCGCGGCGAGCGACCGACCGACGACCGGGTCGAGGAACGCGCCGACGCGGCTGCCCACGACGGTGCTCGTCCGCTCCAGGACGCCTCCGCCGACGCGGCGCATCGTCGCGCAGACCCGGACGCCGTCGTGGCCGGCCACCGCGGCGGTCCCGACGAGGGTGAAGGCCCGGCCGGCGGGCAGTCGCGTGCGCGGACCGATCGCGCTCAGCCGGCGCCAGTCGATGTCGCGCCGCCCGGCGCTGCAGCCGGACCCCGGCTCGACGGTCGAGATCCCGATGCGGACGGGCCCGCCCGAGCTCGGCGTGCGGCCGGTGACGCGGACGCGCAGGCGCTCCTCGCTCCCGCCGGTCGTGCGCTCGGCGTGGACCGTCAGCGGCGCGGCGCTCGTGGCCGCCCGGGCGACGGTCGTCCCGCCGACGAGCGTCCCGCCGAGGAGCGCGAGCACGATCGACACGATCGCGACCGTCCGGGGCGCGCCGCAGATGGTCCAGAGGAGGTACCCGCCCTGCACACCGGAACGGTCGTCGCGACGACGCGCGTAGCGGAGCACCGGATGCGGTCCGCGGACGGATGATGGACGCGCGGGGGGATGCGCGCCCCCGGACGTCCGCACGTCGTGCGCTCACCGTCCGGAGGAGGGCCGCAGGCGGACGCGCCGCCGCGAGCGACGGACGTCCCGGAGGTCGTCCGTCAGCGGCGGCCGCGGCCACCGAGAGCGCGCAGCACGAGCAGGAGCAGGATGGCGCCGAGGACCGAGATCGCCCAGGTCCCACCGTCGTAGAACGTGCCGATCTCCCCCACGTCGGCGGCTGCCGCGATCGCCCCGCCGATGATCGCCCCGAGGAT
>JALRCL010000539.1 GCA_023268575.1 Patulibacter sp. | reverse complement strand
GTCGGCCGTCGCGACGCGCAGTGGCCGGCGTCGCTCAGGCGGTGGGGGTGGGGAGCTTCGCGAGCACGTCGCGCAGCTCGTCGACCGTCACGTAGCTCAGCGCCAGCGGGTTGACCTTCGACCAGGCGACGGTGCCCTGCTCGTCGATGACGAACGTCGCGCGCTTCGTGCCGAGCAGGCGGGCGTTCACCCCGTAGAGCCGCGCGACGTCGCCGTCGGCGTCCGCCAGCAGCGGGACGGTCAGGCCGTGGTGGTCGCGGAAGGCCTCCTTGCTCTCCACGCCCTTGCCGCTGATGCCCACCACGACGGCGTCGAGCGCCGCGAGGTCCTCCGCACGGTCGCGGTAGGAGCAGAACTGCTTCGTGCAGACGGTCGTGTCGTCGCCGGGGTAGAACGCGAGCACGACGCGCTTGCCGCGGTGCGCGGAGAGGGTGAAGGACCCGTCGGTCCCCTCGAGCGTGAAGTCGGGGGCGGGGTCGCCGACCTTCGGAGAGCTGGCCATCGACCAAGCCTACGGTCCCCGCGGCCGGCCGGATGCGTCTGGCATGCGCGGAGCACCCTCGAGGCGTGGCGGACGTGCCTCGCCCCTCGAGGCACGCCCGCCACGCATGGCGGCGAGCGGACCTGCGAGGGTCGGTGGATGGCGCCGGCCGTCCCCGCACCGCCCGTCGATCCGCTGCTCGCCGCGGCGCCCGCCGTCACGGCGGCCGCCTCCGCGCTGCTCGGACCGCTCGTCGACGTCTCCTCGCCCTCCGGCGACCACGACGGCTACGAGCGGTGCGTGGAGCTCGTCACCGGCGCGCTGCCCGAGGGGGCCGAGGTCGAGCGGCTCGCCTGCTCGACCGACGGGTTCCCACCGGACCTCCTCGTGCGCCTGGAGGGCACGGGCCGGGCGCGGCTCGTCCTGCTCGGCCACCTCGACACCGTCGTGGCCCACGGCGAGCACCGGCCGTTCGTCGTCGACGGCCACCGCTGGGACGGCTCGGGCACCTTCGACATGAAGGGCGGCGACGCCCTCGCGGTCGGCGTGCTCGGCGCGCTCGCCGCTCCGGCGGTCCGCGAGCGCTACGCGGAGGTCGCGCTGCTGCTCGTCTCCGACGAGGAGTGGCGCTCGGCACCGTTCGCCCACGGCGCCCGGTTCGCCGACTGGGACGCCTGCCTCTGCTTCGAGGGCGGGGAGCGGACCGCCACCGGCGACGAGGCGGTCGTCGTCCGTCGGAAGGCCGCGTCGACGATCCACGTCGCCGCGATCGGCCGCGCGGCCCACGCCGGCAGCCGGCCGGACGACGGCCGCAACGCGCTCGTCGCCCTCGCGCGCGGGGCCGTCCACCTCGCCGCGCGCCACGACCCGCGGGGCCCGGAGGCCCTGAGCGTCGTGCCGACGATCCTGCGCTCCGGGGGCGCGTTGAACGTCGTCCCGGACGCCGGCGAGCTCGTGTGCGACCTGCGCGCGGACGACCTGGCGAGCGTCGAGCGGGTGCTCGCGACGATCCCGGCGCAGCTCGACGGCGTCGCGCTGGAGTCCTGGCTCGGCCGCCGGTGGCCGGGCATGGACCACCGGACCGTCGCGGCGCCGGTCCTGCGCCGCGCGGGGTCGCTGCTCGGTCGCGCGATCGTCCCGGCCGCCCGCGGCGGGGCCTCCGACGCGAGCCACCTGGCCCAGCACGTGCGGGTCGCCATCGACGGCCTCGGCCCGCTCGGCGGCGGCGCGCACGCGGTCGACGAGCACGTCGACGGCCGCAGCCTCGGTGAGCGCGCCGAGGTCGCGCTCGCGGTCGCCGCCGCGCTCCTGGACCGCGACGCCTCGCGGGAAGGCTCGTGATCGGCGGTCGGCGCACGGCCGCCGCGTAGGCTCGTCAGCCGTGAGCGAGGCCCCCCGACCGCACCACCCCGACAACCCCGACGAGGAGCTCCTGAACGCCGACCTCGGCGAGGTCGCCGTCGAGCTCAGCGACGAGGAGCGGCTGGACCGGATCCGCGCCGAGCTCTCGCGGGCGTTCGCGGC
>JALRCL010000416.1 GCA_023268575.1 Patulibacter sp. | reverse complement strand
CACGTCGTTCGCCTTGACGTAGTCGAGGAACCGGCGACGCTTGCCCACCAGCATCAGGAGGCCACGGCGCGAGTGGTGGTCCTTCTTGTGCTCGCGCAGGTGCTCGGTGAGCAGGTTGATCCGCTCGGTGAGCAGCGCGATCTGGACGCGGGTGGACCCCGTGTCGGTGTCGGACTCGCCGAACTGTCCGACGATCTCCTGCTTCCGTTCCTGCGTGAGCGACGACATGCGACGAGGGAAGGTAGCAAGAACCCCCTGCTGATGCGGCCCGCCTCGGCGGGCCGTCCCGCCGCTCAGACCGGCGCGAGGCGCCGGGTGTCCTCGACGTCGCGCCCGATCTGGGCGATGAGCTCGTCGACGCCGTCGAAGCGCTGCTCCCCGCGCAGGCGGTGCAGGAACTCCAGCTCGAGCTGCTGCCCGTAGAGATCGCCCTCGTAGTCCAGGAGGTACGCCTCCACGAGGACGCCGAGCGCCGACTCGAACTGCGGGCGGATGCCGATCGACACGGCCGCCGTGCGACGGCTGCCGTCGGCGAGCGTCGCACGGCAGGCGTAGACCCCGTGGGCGGGCAGCGCGTGCCCCTCGGGCGGATGGAGGTTCGCCGTCGGGAAGCCGATCTCGCGTCCGCGCTTCTCGCCGTGCTCGACCGTTCCGCTGATGACGAACGGCTCCACGAGCAGCTCGTGCGCCTCGGCCACCTCGCCACGGGCGACGAGCTCGCGGACCCGCGTCGAGGAGACCGTCTCGCCGCCCTCGCGGCGCAGCGGGACGATCGTCGTGTCGAAGCGCCCGTCCGCGGCGAGCAGCTCGGGCGTGCCGGTGGCGCCGTGGCCGAAGCGGAAGTTCTCCCCCACCCGCACGCCGCGGACGTCGAGCCGCTCGACGAGGATCTCCTCGACGAACTCGGCAGGCGTCTGACCGGCCACGTGGGCATCGAACGGGATGAGGACGAGCTCGAGGACCCCGACGTCACCGACGAGCCGGGCGCGACGCGCGACGGTCGTCAGCTGCGGCGGGGTGCGTCCCGGCGCGATGATCGTCGTGGGATGCGGGTGGAACGTCAGGACCGTGTCGGCTCCGGCGATCACCTCGCGGTGCCCGACGTGGACCCCGTCGAACATCCCGAGGGCGACCGTGCGGGGCCGGGCGTGGACCTCCGCGAGGGGGACGATGCGCGCCGTCACGCTCGGAAGCCTACGACGGGATGGATCCGGCCGTCCGGCTCGCGGCGTCCGATCGCGATCGCCTCGCCGTCGTGGAGCAGCGCGACCTCGCTGCCCGCGGGGGCGCCGGGGAGCTCGAGGCGCTGCCCGTGGCCGGCCCGCCGCGCCTCGTCGGCGTCGAGCTCGTGGACCGGCAGCACGACCGGCAGCACGTCCGCGAGCGGTACGACGCGCCACGTGGCAGGCTCGTCGTCGGGCTGGTGCGCGTCGGCGACCCGGTAGGGCCCGATCGCCGTGCGCCGCAGCTCCAGGCAGTAGGCGTCGCCGAGATCGGCGACGAGGCTGCGGACGTACGTCCCCGACGAGCAGTCGATCGCGTAGGCGGCGCGGTCCCCGGCGCGCCAGACCTCCTCGAAGCGCGACACGTGGACCTCGCGCTCGGGCACCTCCACCTCCTCGCCGCGGCGGGCGCGGCGGTAGGCGCGCTCTCCGTCGATCCGGACCGCCGAGTAGGCGGGCGGGCGCTGGCGCACGAGCCCCGTCGGCAGCTGCAGCGCCGGCGGGGCGGGCGGGATGCGGCCGGTCACCTCGATCTCCCCCTCCGGGTCGCCGGTGGAGGAGCGTGCGCCGAGCCGTGCGACGGTCTCGTAGGACTTGGCCAACCCGAGGAGGTAGGGCTGCAGCCGGGTCGCCCGGCCGACGAGGATGAGCAGCAGCCCCGTGGCGAACGGGTCCAACGTGCCGGCGTGGCCGACGCGACGGGCCTTGCGCCCGCCGAGCGCCCAGCGGATCCGGCCGACCATGTCGTGGCTGCTGCGGCCGGCGGGCTTGTCGAGCAGCAGGACGCCGTCGGGCACGCCGGCCGGCGCCGCGGGCGGGGTCGCGCTCACCGGTGCGCGAGGACCTGCTCGGCGAGGAAGCGCACGAGCTCGTCCTCGCCCATGGTCGTCGTGAAGCCGGCCGCCTGCGGATGGCCGCCGCCACCGCCCGCGCGGGCGATCGCCGAGACGTCGATCGTGCCGTCGGCGGCGCGCAGCGAGACCTTCGTCCGCACGTCGTCGTCGTCCCCGGGAAGCTCGCGGGCCACGGCGGCGACCGTCGTGCCGGCGACGGTCCGGACGTGGTCGATGATGCCCTCCGTCTCGCTCTCCGCGGCGCCGGTGTCGGCGTAGTCGGCGCGGCGCAGGTGCACCACGGTGAGTGCGCCACCGAGCTCGCGGCGCACGCGCTCCAGGGCCCGGCCCAGCAGCGCGAGCTTCGCCCACGGCACGCCCTCGTAGAGCCGGCGGTAGGCGTCGAACGGCGCGACCCCGCAGGCGATGAGATCCGCGGCCATGAGGTGCGACCGGGTCGAGGTGTTGCCGTACATGAACCGGCCCGTGTCGGTCACCAGGCCGATGTAGAGCGCCTGCGCCGTCTCGCGGTCCGGCTCGACGCCGAGGTCCGGGAGCAGGTCCCAGAGGATCTCGGCCGTGCACGAGGCGGACGGGTCGACGAGATCGACGTCCCCGAACCGCGTGTTGTCGTGGTGGTGGTCGACGTTCAGGACGGTCCGCGCGCCCTCCCGGACGCCGGGCACCGGCATCCGGTCGGCGTTGCCGCAGTCGAGGTAGATCGCGGTCCGCTGCTCGAGGTCGTCGGGCACGGTCGTGGTGACCGTCTCCAGCGCGAGGCCGCGGTACTCCCGGGGCACGGGCAGGTCGGCGGCGTCGAGCACCGCGACGACGTCCTTGCCGATCTGGCGCAGCGCTCGCGAGAGCGCCACCACCGAGCCGAGCGCGTCCCCGTCTGGGTGCTCGTGCGAGACGACGAGGAACCGCTCGTCGTCCCGGAGGCGCTCGAGCACGAGGCGTCGGGCCGTGTCGACGGGCAGCTCCGAGGCCATCAGGCTGAGGCCCCGCCGGTCGTCGTCGGGTCGTCGGGCGGCGTCGGCCCGTCCGGCCCGTCGTCCTCCGACGAGGCCACCGCCGGCGGCGGCGGATCGTCGAGCAGCTCCTGGATCCGCATCGCGCGGTCGATCGTCTCGTCGAGCTCGAACCGCAGGACCGGCGTGTTCTTCAACCCGAGCTCGTGCCCGATGCGCCGCTGCAGGAAGCCGCTCGCCGAGCGCAGGCCGGCGATCGTGTCCTCCGGCTCGGGCGCGTCGGGGGTGGGCAGGACGCTGACCAGCACGGTCGCGTGGCTGAGGTCCGAGCTGGTGCGGACCCCCGTGATCGTGGCGAACCCGATCCGGGGATCCTTCATCTCGTGCTGGAGCACGTCGCCGAGGACCTTGCGCAGGGCCTCGTCGACGCGCCGCATGCGGTCGGGCTTCACCGGGGGCCTCCCGTCGGGCGGGGCAGGGGCCCGCTCACGTCAGCTCGCGCTCGACCGACTTCGTCTGGAAGACCTCGATGATGTCGCCCTCCTTGACGTCCGGGTAGTCCCGGAGCACGATGCCGCACTCGAACCCGGTGGCCACCTCGCGCGCGTCCTCCTGGAAGCGGCGGAGGCTCTCGATCTTCGTCGTCGTGACGACGTTGCCGTCCCGGATCAGCCGCGCGCGGCCGTTCCGGATCATCTTGCCGTCCGTCACGTACGAGCCGGCGATCGTGCCGACCTTCGACGCGCGGAAGATCTGGCGCACCTCGGCCTGACCCACGGTCTCCTCGACCTGCTCCGGGTCGAGCAGGCCCTCCATCGCGTCGCGCAGGTCCTCGAGCGCGCGGTAGATGATCTCGTAGCTGCGGATCTCGACGCCCTCGCGGTCGGCGACGCGCTGCGCGTCGCCGACGGGCCGGACGTTGAAGCCGATGATGACCGCGCCGGACGCCGCCGCGAGCATGACGTCGGACTCCGTGATGCCGCCGACGCCGGAGCGCACGACGTCCACGAAGACCTCGGTCTGCGGGAGCTTGGAGATCTCGTCCTCGAACGCGCCGAGCGAGCCGCCGACGTCCGCCTTCAGGATCAGCGGCAGGCCCTTCATCTCGCCGCCGCTCTGGGCGCGCTTGAACACGTCCTCGAGCGCGAACTTGCGACCGGAGCGCCGGGCGATGGCCTCGGTCTTCAGGCGGTTCGCGCGCTCCTCGGCGCGGTTGCGCGCCGTGCGCTCGTTCTCGACGACGAGGGCGACGTCGCCGGCGGACGGCACGCCGTTCCAGCCGAGGACCTCGACCGGGTCGCCGGGACCGGCGACCTCGACGCGCTCGCCCGTGTAATCGACGAGCGCACGCACGCGGGCCCACTCGCCGCCGGCCACCAGCGCGTCGCCGATCTCCAGCGTGCCGCGCTGGATGAGCATCGTCGCGACGGGGCCGCGGCCCGGATCGAGCTTCGCCTCGATGATCGCGCCGTGCGCCTCCGTGTCCGGGTTCGCGCGCAGCTCGAGCAGCTCCGAGACGACGCCGATCGTGTCGAGCAGGTCGCCCAGGCCCTCGCCGGTCTTCGCGGAGACGTCGACGAACTCGACCTCGCCGCCCCACTCGGCCGGCGTGATGCCCTTCTCGGCCATCTCGGCACGGACGCGCGCCGGGTCGGCGCCCTCCTTGTCGATCTTGTTGACCGCGACGATGATCGGGACGTCGGCGGCCTTCGCGTGATCGATGGCCTCCTGCGTCTGCGGCTTCATGCCGTCGTCGGCGGCCACGACGACCACGACGATGTCGGTGATCTCCGCGCCGCGGGCGCGCATCGCGGTGAACGCCGCGTGGCCCGGGGTGTCGAGGAAGGTCACCGTCAGGTCGTCGTGGTGGACCTGGTAGGCGCCGATGTGCTGCGTGATGCCACCGGCCTCGCTCGCGGCGATCTCCGTCTCGCGCAGCTTGTCGAGCATCGAGGTCTTGCCGTGGTCGACGTGACCCATGATGGTCACGACCGGCGGCCGCTCCTCGAGGTCCTCCTCGGCGTCCTCGAAGACGAGCTCCGGGATCTCCTCGTCGGCCGCGGTGACGATCTCGATCTCGCGATCGAGCTCGCTCGCGAGCAGCTCGATCGTGTCGTCGGAGAGCGACTGCGTGAGCGTCGCCATCTCGCCCATGAGCATGAGCCGCTTGATGACGTCCGGGACCGGCACGCCGAGGTGCTCGGCGACGTCCTTGACGGTGGCGCCCGAGTTGATCTTCGGGACGTCGACCGTCTTGCTGTTGTCGCGGTTGATCGGCGCCAGCGCCTCTTCGATGCTCTGGCGGCGACGGCGGCGACGCGGGCGTCGGCTCGGCGGCCCGCCCGGGCCCGGGCGACGCGGCCCACCCGGCTGGTCGATGACGACCCGGCGGCGGCCCGGGCCACCGCCCGGTCCGCCCGCGCGCCCGCCGGCGCCGGCGCGCTGCGGGCGCGTCGCGGACGGATCGGGCATGGCGATGATCTTCGGACCCGCGCCCTGCGCCGGCTTCTCGCCGGGAGCCAGGGGCCCCTTCGGGACGTCGGGCTTGCGGGTGCGCAGGTCGCGCGTCGGCACCGGCGCGTCGGGGTCCACCGGCTTGCGACGCTGGAACGGCGACGGGGTGCCGGCCGGACGCGCGCCCGGGGTGGGCTTCGGGCCCAGCGGGCGGGCGCCGGGGGTCGGCTTGGGACCGAGCGGGCGGTCGCCGCCGCCGCTGCGGCCGTCGCGGCCGGCCGGTCGCTCGCTGCGCCGGGGGCCGCGATCGTCGGGACGGCCGCCGCGGCCGTCGGGACGGCCACCCGGGCGCTGCGGCTGACCACCGGGACGCTGCGGCTGACCGCCGGGACGCTGCGGCTGACCCGGGCGCTGCGGCTGACCGCCGGGACGCTGGGGCTGGCCGCCGCCGGGACGCACCGGACCGCGTGCGCTC
>JALRCL010000397.1 GCA_023268575.1 Patulibacter sp. | reverse complement strand
GTCCTCGTCATCGACGACGGATCGGCCGAGGACCCGACGCCGCGCATCGCAGCGATCGCACCCGGTGCGTTCGTCCGGCGGCGGGAGGTCGCCGGCGGGTTCGCGACGGCGGCCAACGAGGTCATCGCGACCGTGCAGGGCGCGCCCTTCCTCCTCTTCGTGCACGGCGACGCCGTGCTCGATCCGAACGCGCTCACCATCCTCGTCGACGAGGCCGTGCGCTCGAACGCCGGGGTCGTGGGCCCGAAGGTGGTGCGCCACGACGACGTCGGCGCGCTGCTCGAGGTCGGGATGACGGTCGACCGCCTCGGCGCGCCCCACACGATGATCGAGCCGGGGGAGATCGATCAGGAGCAGCACGACGCGGTGCGCGACGTGTTCTGGATCTCCGGGGTCGCGATGCTCGTCCGGGCCGACCTGTTCGCGGAGATCGGCGGCTTCGACCCGGACGCGGCGCCGGGCGCCGAGGACGTGGACCTGGGCTGGCGCGCCCGGATCGCGGGCGCCCGGATCATGGTGGCACCGGACGCCCGGGTGCGGCACCACCTCGACGACGCGCTGCGCGACGTCCTCACGGCCCCGCCGGTCGAGGTCGAGGCGGCCCGGCACCGGGCGATGCTCACCTCGGCCGGCGGTCTCAGCCTGCTGTGGATGGTGCCGCTCGCGCTCGCGCTCGCGGTGCTCGAGTCGATCGCAGCCCTCCTCACGGGTCACCGACGACGTGCCGGGGCGGTCCTCGGCGGGTGGTGGCGCGCCCTGCGGGCGATCCCGGCGGCCCGACCGGCCCGTCGAGCCGCGCAGTCCCACCGACGGGTGCACGACGGCGACCTCCGGTACCTCCAGAGCCGCGGGTCCTCGCGGGTGAAGCGGTTCATGAACGGCACGCTCCACGCCGACGACCGCCTCCGCGGGTTGTCGGCCGCGGGTCGCACGATCACCGACGTCGCCGCCGAACGGGTGCGCGAACCGGTCGGGATCGCAGTGCTCGTGTTCACCTTCCTCGTCGCGATCGGTTCGCGCGGGCTCCTCCTCGGCTCGGTGCCCCAGGTCGGGCAGTTCAGGGTGTGGCCGGGGGTGGGGGAGGCCGTCACCACGTTCACGAGCGGTTGGCGCGACTCCCTGCTCGGCGCGAGCACCCAGCAACCGCCGTTGCTCGTCGTGGTCTCGGGACTCGGAACGTTGCTGTTCGGCGCGACCGGCCTGGCCCGCACGCTGCTCATCGTCGCCGCGATGCCCGTCGGGGTGCTCGCGGCCTGGCGGCTGGGTCGGGCGGTGGCCGGGCCGGGGAGCGCCGCCGTCGTCACCGGGCTCGCCTACGGCGTGCTGCCGTTGCCACGCAACGCGATCGCCGCGGGCCGACTCGGCCCGCTCGTCCTGTATGCGGTCGCCCCGGCCATCGTGCTCGGGATCGCACGACTCGCCGGTCTCCTCGAGGCGCCGCGCCGTCCGCGGCGCCGTCTCGTCGCGATCGCTGCACTCACGGCGTTCGCCGCGGTGTGGTGGCCGCCGGCGCTCCTGTTCCCCCTCGCGGTCGCAGCAGCGGTCACGATCGCCGCACCGTTCACGCGATCCGGCGGCGCGACGCTGGGTTGGCGGCCGTCGGTGCTCACCTCGCTCGGCGCGCTCGCCCTGCTGCTGCCGTGGCCGTTCGTGCTCGTCGGCCTGGGTGACGGCGGGACGCTCGGCTTCGCCTACTCGGGTCACCTGCGGGTCGTCGACATCCTCCGACTGCGCACGGGACCGGCGGGCGCGGGGCCGGCGATCTGGGTGCTGCTCGGGGTCGCGTTCGTGGTGCTCCTCATCGCGTCGGGTCCGCGCTTCGTGTGGGCCGTCCGGGCCTGGGCCCTCATGGTGCTGGGGTACGCAGCGGCGTGGATCCCCGGGCGCTTCGCGGCCGACTGGTCGGTCCCCGTGCGCGAGGGTCTGCTCGTGCCGGCCGCGGTGGGCCTGGCCCTCGCGGTCGGGCTCGGCGCGGCCGCGTTCGCGGCCGACCTCGGGCGGCGCGGCTTCGGGTGGCGGCAGGTCGCGGTG
>JALRCL010000370.1 GCA_023268575.1 Patulibacter sp. | reverse complement strand
ATGCGCTTCTCGCCGATCACCTGCGACAGCTTCATCGCGGCAGTCAGCGGCTTGAAGCGCATCGGGTCCTCGCCGCCCTCGCCGGTGTTCGACTTGCCGCCGAGGCGGTTCATCGCGATCGCGAGCGTCTCGTGCGCCTCCGTCGAGATCGATCCGAGCGACATCGCGCCGGTCGCGAAGCGCGCGACGATCGCGGAGACCGGCTCGACCTCCTCGATCGGGACCGGCTCGACGCCGTCCGTGCGGAACGTCATGAGGCCGCGCAGCGTCGCGCGGCGCGTGGCGTCGCCGTTCGCCTCGCGGGAGAACGCGTCGTAGGCCTCGCGGGCGGCGTCGCCCTCGGCCCCCGTGCTGCCGTCGGGTGCGAGGTTGCCCTTGCGCACCGCGTGCTGGAGGAACGAGATCGTGTTCGGGTTCCACATGTGGTGCTCGCCGTCGCGGCGCCACTTGTAGAGCCCGCCGACCGGCAGCAGGTCCTCGTTGCCGGCCACGGTCCCGGCCCAGCCGGCGCGAGCGTGCCGGTCGATCGCCTCCTGCGCGATGACCTCCAGCCCGATGCCACCGATCCGCGACGCCGTGCCGGTGAAGTGCCGGTCCACGACGTCGGGCGCGAGGCCGACGGCCTCGAAGATCTGGGCTCCCGAGTACGAGGCGACCGTCGAGATCCCGATCTTCGAGATCGTCTTCAGGAGGCCCTTGCCGATCGCCTTGACCGTGTTGCGCTGGCCGACCTCGGCGTCGGTGACGCCGTCGACGCGGCCCTCGGCGACGAGCTGGTCGACCGAGTCGAGCATGAGGTACGGGTTGATCGCCTGGACGCCGAAGCCCAGCAGCGTGCAGAAGTGGTGCACCTCGCGCGGCTCCGCCGACTCCAGGACGAGGCCGCACTGCAGCCGCACGCCCTCGCGCACGAGGTGGTGGTGCGTGGCGGCGACGGCGAGCAGCGACGGGATCGCCACGCGCCCCGCGTCCGTGGCGCGATCCGAGAGCACGAGGACGTTGCAGCCCTGGCGGACCACGTCGTAGGCCTCGTCGCAGACCTGGGCCAGCCGCGTGGTGAGCCCGTCGGGACCCTCGGCCGCCGACCAGGTGATGTCGATCGTGTGGGCGTTGAAGATGCCCGTGTCGACCTGGCGCAGCGTCTCGAGCTCGTCGTTGCGCAGGATCGGCTGGTCGAGCACGAGCTGGTGCGCGTGCTCGGGCGTCTCGTCCAGGAGGTTGCGCTGGCCGCCGATGGCGGTCGCCAACGACATGACGAGCTCCTCGCGGATCGGGTCGATCGGCGGGTTCGTGACCTGGGCGAACAGCTGCTTGAAGTAGCTGAACAGCGGCGGGCGCTGGTCGGAGAGGACGGCGAGCGCCGCGTCGTTGCCCATCGAGCCCAGCGGCTCCTGGCCCCCGGACGCCATCGGCGCCAGCAGCGTGCGCAGGTCCTCCTGCGTGTAGCCGAAGGACTGCTGGAGCTGGCGCAGGTGGCGCCCGCTCTCGTGGACCGCGCGGCGGACCGGTAGGTCGCTGAAGTGCACGGACTGCTCGCGGTGCCAGGCCTCGTACGGGCGCTGCCGGGCGATGTCGCGCTTGACCTCCTCGTCCTCGACCACGCGGTGCTGCTCGAGGTCGACGAGGAAGAGCTTGCCCGGCGCGAGGCGGCCGAGGCGCTCGATGTTCGACGGCTCGAGCGGCAGCATGCCGGTCTCCGAGCCGAGGATGATCCAGCCGTCCTTCGTCTGGACCCAGCGGCCCGGGCGCAGGCCGTTGCGGTCGAGCGTCGCGCCGACGATCCGCCCGTCGGTGAAGCAGACCGCGGCGGGCCCGTCCCACGGCTCCATGAGCAGCGAGTGGTAGGCGTAGAAGCCGACGAGCTCCGGCGGCAGGTCGCTGCGGCCCTGGAAGGCCTCCGGCACGCACATCATCGCGGCGTGCGGCAGCGACCGACCCGCGAGCATCAGCAGCTCGAGGACGTTGTCGAGCGTCGCGGAGTCCGAGCCGCCCGGGCGCACGACCGGCGTGATCTTCTGGATGTCCCCGCCGAAGAGGTCGGAGGCGAGCTGCGACTCGCGCGCCCGCATCCAGTTGACGTTGCCCATGAGCGTGTTGATCTCGCCGTTGTGGGCGATCACGCGGTTCGGGTGGGCGCGGTCCCAGCTCGGGAACGTGTTCGTCGAGAAGCGGGAGTGGACGAGGGCCAGCGCGGAGGTGAAGCGCTCGTCCTGGAGGTCGGGGTAGAACGCGGGCACCTGCGCCGACAGGAGCATGCCCTTGTAGACGATCGTGCGGGTCGAGAACGTGCTGACGTAGAGCTCGTCCGTCGCGAGCTCGCAGATCCGCCGGATGACGTAGAGCTTGCGCTCGAACGCCGCGACGTCGGCGGCGAAGCCGGGGCCGGCCTCGACGAAGAGCTGCCGGACGACCGGCTGCGCGGCGCGCGCGATGTGCCCGATCTCGTCCGGGCGGACCGGGACGTCGCGCCAGCCGAGGACGATTTGCCCCTCGGCGCGCACGTTGCGCTCCAGGAGCTCCTCGATCATCGTGCGCCGCTGCTCGTCCTGCGGCAGGAAGCACATCGCCACCGCGTACTGCCCGGGATCGGGCAGCTCGAAGTCCACGACCTCGCGGAAGTACGCGTGCGGGATCTGGACGAGGATGCCGGCCCCGTCTCCGGTTCGGGCGTCGGCGCCGGCGCCGCCTCGGTGATCCATGCACTCGAGCGCGACGAGCGCCTTGGTGATCGTCTCGTGCGTCGGCACGTTGTCCAGACGCGCGACCATCGCGACGCCACAGGCGTCGTGCTCGTTGCGTGGGTCGTAGAGGCCGGCGGCCTCCGGAAGGCGGGTGAATCGAGTCATAGGAGGGAGCTCCGGCGGGGGCCTGGGGCGCGCCCATCAGGGCTTCGCGGGACCGCCCGGAGGAACCCAAGAGGGTACACCGCGTCCGCGAGGGGCTCTACTCCCGCGGGCGAGCACCTGTTCGCCGCGGGGTTCCGTCGTGGCAGGGCCCGCCTCGCCCACGTCGGCGGATCGCGCGTCGCACCCGCGGATCCGGGGTATAGCGTCGGGGAGGATGGCGGAATCCCCCACGCGTCCACCGCGCATGCGCCCCGGCGACGGGGCCCGCCTGTCCCGTGCGGCGTGGAAGGGCGTCGCGACCCGGGCGTTCGCGGCGTTCCGGGCCCAGGGCATGACGGACTGGGCCGCGACGCTCGCCTACTACTCGATCCTCTCGATCGTCCCGATCCTCCTCGTCGCGGCGGCGATCACGACGCTCGTCGGCGCGAGCTCGCTGCCGGAGACGATCGCCGACGAGTTCGTGAAGCTCCTGAAGGACCACACGTCGTCGACCACCGCGGACGCCTCGGCGGACGGCGTGCGCGAGCTCGTGGCCAACGCGCTGGACCAGGCGAAGGGCGGCGCGAGCGTCGCCCTCGTGCTCTCCGTGCTACTCGCGCTCAACGGCGCGAGCGGCGCGTTCGCCGCCGCGGGCCGCGCGCTGAACGAGGTCCACCACCTCGACGAATCGCGCGGCTTCGTCCGCCACAAGCTCGCCGACGTCGCGACGGCGGTGCTCGTCATCGTCGTGCTCGCGCTCGCGGCGGCGATCGTGCTCGCCCAGGGCGGCATCGGCGACTCGTTGTTCTCGAGCCTCGGCCTCGGCGACGTCTCCCGGACCGTCTGGAGCGTCGTGCAGTGGCCGCTGGCAGCGCTCCTGCTCGTCGTGGCGCTCGGCGTGATCTACCAGCTCGCCCCGGACTTCGACCGCGAGGAGGCCGAGGCGCAGGACACGTGGCTGACCCGGTTCGTGACCCCCGGGGCCGTCACGGCGCTCGTCCTCTGGCTCGTCGCCTCGATCGCGTTCGTGATCTACGTCCAGGTCGCGGGCTTCGGCAGCGCCTACGGGGCGCTCGGTGGCGCCGTCGTCCTGCTCTTCTACCTCTGGCTCTCGGCGGCCGCGTTCCTCTTCGGCGCCGAGGTCGACGCGGAGGTCGCCCGCACGCTGCTGCTGCGCACGGGCGGACCCCCGGCGTCCGCGGCGGTCCCGGCCACGCAGCCGACCGGCGAAGCCCCCGCCGCCGCGGACGCCGGCTAGTCGGGCGGCCGCAGGTCTGCCCGGCGGGCGCGGACGAGCCACGCGGCCGCCAGGAGCCCGGGCGCGCCGAGCCCGAGCGCCGCCCAGGCCGCGTGCGCGTCGGCCAGCGCGCCGCCGACCGCGGCGCCGAGCGCGATGCCGACGCCCAGCCCGGTCGCCAGCCAGGTGGAGGCCTCCGTCAGCCGGCCCGGCGGCGCCGCGTCGGTCAGCAGACCGAGCCCGACGATCATCGCGGGGGCCAGCGCCAGGCCCGCGAGCAGCAGCGCGACGGCGAGCGTCGCCATCGAGCCGGCGAGCGCCAGCGCCGCGTGCGCGACGGCCAGCACGACGAGCAGCGCCGCGAAGCCCGCCACCGGCTCGCGCGGGGCCCGCCGTCCGGCGACGAGCCCGCCGAGCATGCTCGTCACGCCCCACGCGGCGAGCAGCAGGCCCGTCGCCGACCGCGCGTCGTGCTCCTCGGCGGAGGCGGCGATGCCGACCTCCGTCGTGCCGATCGCGACCCCGAGCAGGATCCAGACGACGACCACGACCCGAACCCCGGGGGCCGAGAGCGCGCCGAGCAGGCCCGGAGCCGCCGCCGCGCTCGGCCGCCACGCCCGCGACGGCGGGGCGCCGCTGAACCACGCCGTCCCAAGGAGGACCGCAGCGGCCGCGACGGCGAGGGCCGCCGACGCGGAGGCCGCCGCGAGGGCGACGAGCGCGGCCGGGACGACGACGTACGTGGCCTCGAACGCCGTGGCGTCCAGCGCGAGCATCCCGTGCCGGCGCTCCGGCTCGGGGAAGAGGGCGTCCCAGAGCGCGCGGGCGCAGGAGGAGACCGGGGGCATCGTGGCACCGGTCAGCGCCGCGAGCGGGATCGCGGCCGCGACCGCGCCGTGCGGCAGCAGCGCGAGCACGACGAGGCCGGCGGTCGTCGCGGCGGCCGCGAGGCGCAGCACGACGGTCTGGCCCCGGCGATCGATCGCGCGACCGAGCAGCGGCGCTCCGACCGCGAGACCGAGCGCGTAGGCGCCCGCCACGATCCCCGCGGTCCCGAAGTCGCCGCCGAGCTCGCGGACCCGCAGGACGAGCAGGAGCCCGAGCCCGCCGTTGCAGCACCGCGCCAGCAGCGAGCCGGCGAACAGCCGCCCGACGCCCGGCACGCCGAGCAGCTCGCGGTAGGCGACGGCAGGGGGCACGAGGTCATCGTGCCATCCCGCCACCGGGTTCAGGAGCGCCGGGGCGGCTGCTCCTGGGCGGCGTCGACGGCGGCGGCCAGGCGCTCGCGCAGCGCGGGCCGCTCGCCGCCGGCGACCGTCGACACGACCTCGCGCGCGACGCCGGACGCCTCGACGCCGACGACGCGCACCTCGACCGCCGGAGCGCCGGTGAGCAGCGCCCCGAGGGCGTAGACGTCGCGCTGCAGGGCCTGCGCCGGGCCGAGGACGTCGCCCAGCGCGCCGGTCTTCCAGTCCACGATCGTCACGCGACCGTCCTCGTGGTCGATCCAGGCGTCCACGACGCCCTGGACCAGCGGGCGCGCCCCGCCGAGCTCGTAGAGCAGCTCGCGCTCGAGGTGGCGTCGCGACGGCGCCGCCGCGCGCACGAGCGTCCCCGTCGGGCTCGCGGCGAGCGCGTCGGCGAGCGCGCGCGCCCGCGCCTCCTCCTCCGCGGACGGAGGCGGCAGCTCGAGGTCCGCGACGAGCGCCGCGAGGTCGCCGGAACCCCCCGCGAGCGCCTGCTCGAGCAGGCCGTGGACGAGGACCCCGCGGCGCCGCGCCGCCTCGGGGTCGGCCGCCGCCTCCGGCGCGGCGCCGGCGTCGTCGTGCGCGCCGAGCCCGAGCCGCTGCGCGAGGCTCGTCGCCGAGACGGCCGCCGGCAGGGGGTGCGCCGGCCCGACGGGCGGGGGCTCGCGGTGCGGGGCCAGAACGAGGGGGCCCTCACCGCCGTCCCGCGGGCGCTCGACGGGTCGGCGCTCGCCGGTCGCGCGCAGCGGCGGGGCCATCAGCGGCCCCCGGGGGTCGCGGACCAGCAGCCGGACGGTCGCCGGCGCACGCGTGCCGGCCGTCGGGTCGGCGACGGTCAGGGTCGCCTCCTCGCCGATCGCCGGCCAGGCGTCCGCGTCGGCCACGAGGGGCAGCAGCCAGCGGATCGGCGGCGTGCGGGGCTGCAGGTCGTGGTGGGGCTCGCCCGGGCGGGCCTCGACCGGCACGCCCTTCGGCGCGAGCCGGGTGGCGGGGACCCCGTCCTGCGCCTTCTCGGGGGGCCAGACCCCGCAGAGGATCAGCCGCTCCTTCGCGCGGGTCAGCGCGACATGCAGCAGCCGGCGCTCCTCCTCCGCCTGCGCGCGGTCGGCCTCGGCCTTCAGCGCGTCGTGGTCCCAGAGCCCGACCGCCTCCTTCCCGACGCCGAGCCGCAGACCGATCCGCGGGCTCGCCGGGTCGGGATCGACGATCACGCGCGGGCGGTCGGCGTTGATCCGGGACCCGAGGTCGCAGCAGACGACGACCGGCCATTCGAGGCCCTTCGCCCGGTGGATCGTCGAGATCCGGACCGCCGCGCCGTCGAGCACGATCGGGCTCGACGGCCCGTCCGCGCGGTCGTCGGCGATGCGCCGGACGAGGGCGTGGAGGTCGTCGCCGGCGGCCTCCTGCTCCTCGACCCAGTCGGCGAAGGCCTGGACGGCGGACCACCGGCGCGCGGCTCCCGGACGCGCGAGGATCGCGGCGCGGTACGCGCCGTCGGCGAGGATCTCCGCGAGCACCGCTCCAGGGCCGCCGCGCCGGGCGAGGGCCCGGTGGCGTAGGAGCGCGAGCACCTGCAGGTCGAGCTCGTCGCGCGCGGGATCGGGCATCGCGACCGTCGCCTCGCGGTCGTCGAGCGCCCGGACGGTGTCCCACAGGGCGGGGGGCTCGGCCCCCGTCGCCCGGGCCTCCTCGAGCGCGGCTCGATGCTCGGCCGCCAGCGGCACCAGCGCGTCGGCGTCGACCCCGGCGGTCGGCAGCCGCAGCGCCCCGAGCAGCGCGACGTCGTCGCGCGGATTGGCCAGGGCGCGCAGCCACGCCTCGAGCTCGCGGACCTCGAGCGCCTCCAGCAGCGGCGCCGCGACCGCCGGCACCGCGTCGATGCCGTGCTGCAGCAGCGCGCGCTCCAGCGCGGCGACGGGCGCGGTGCGGCGGACGAGCAGCGCGATGTCGCCGGGGCGACGCCCGGCGTCGAGCAGCTCCTGGACGAGCGCCGCGACGTGGCCGGCCTCGTCGGGGTCGATCGGGGGCGGCTCCGGCTCGCCTCCGGCCTCCTCGGCGGCCGCTGCCTGCGCGGCGGCGACCTCGCGGGCGTGCTCGGGGCTCTCGGCGACGAGGTGGACCTCGACCTCCGGCGCGTCCCGACGGTCTTCGGGGGCGCGGTCGTGGCCGCCGACGAGCGGCTGGTAGTCGGCGTGGGCCGCCGCGCCGACGCGGTTCGTCAGCGCGAGCACCGACGCCGGGCAGCGGAAGGTCTCGTCCAGGGCGAGCCGGCCCCCGCGGGCCTCCGCCTCCGCCGCCGCGTCGTCGAAGCCGCGCACCGTGGCGTGACGGAAGCCGTAGATCGCCTGCAGGCGGTCGCCGACCTGGAACCGCCGGTCGGGCTCGGAGAGCAGCGCCACGAGCTCCAGCTGCACGGGATTCGTGTCCTGGAACTCGTCGACGAGGACGTGGCGGAAGCGCCGTCGGAGCATCGCGGCGAGGTCGTGGCGCCGGCGAAGCAGCCGCAGGAGGCCGAGCAGCAGATCGTCGAAGTCGACGACGGAGCGTTCGCGCTTCAGCCGCCGGTAGCGGCGCGCCGTCGCGCGCAGCAGCGCGTCGCGCAGCACGACCTCCGCCTCCCCGCGGGGCAGGAGCTCCGCCGCGCGGGCCGCGCGTCCGAGGTCGTCGACCGCGGCGCGCAGCGCCTCGCACGCCGGCCCCTTCACCGTCGCCGAGCGGCGCGGCGGCAGGGCCCACTCCCCCACGACGGACGCCTCCGGCACGCCGTCCGCGCGGCCCGCGGCGGCGTCGAGCTCGGCGTCGATCCGGAGGGCGAGCTCCAAGAGCTGCTCGCCGGCCCGACGCGCCGCCGCGGAGGGGCCGGCGCCCAGCGCGTCGGCGACCTCGGCGCGCGCCTCCGCCAGCGCGACCCGCAGGGCGGCCACCGCGGCCGCGCCCCGGGTCGCCGCGCCGTCCGGCAGCGGCGTGGCGGCCGGGACGGCGATCCCGGGCTCGTCGGCCGGATCGCGTCCCTGGGTCCGTCGGAGGTCGAGCAGCGCGAGCGTCTCCTGCCGCAGGAGGTCGAGCCCGTAGGACCCCGCGAGGCCCAGCGGATCGAGCGCGAGCGCCCCGTCGCGGTCGGGGTCGCCGCGCAGCCAGCCGCGCAGGGCCTGCTCGTACGCCAGGCGGCGTAGCTCGGCCGCGCGGGTCCCGTCGATCACCGCGACGTCCGGGTCGAGCCCCGCGGCGAGCGCGTGACGGCGCAGCAGCCGCTGGGCGACCGCGTGGAAGGTGCCGATCCAGGCGTCCTCCAGGCGCCAGCGCTCAGGCGTCTCGGCACCCTGCAGCAGGGCGTCGAGGCGCCGCCGCGCGCGCTCGCGCATCTCGGCGGCGGCCTTCTCCGTGAACGTGATCGCGAGGATCTGCCCGGTGTCCAGCGTCTCGTCCTCGACGAGCAGGCGGACGTACCGC
>JALRCL010000149.1 GCA_023268575.1 Patulibacter sp. | reverse complement strand
CCGGCGGTCGACGCGTCGGGCCAGCCGCTCCCGGTCGTGCTGCTCGACGCCGCCGAGCCCGCACAGCCCTACGGCACGCTGCTGCCGTGGCCGCCGGCGCCCGAGGACGACCGCGCGCGACCGGCCGACGCGAAGCCGCCTGCGCCGCAGCGCGCCGTCGGGGCGAAGGTCGTCCTCGTCGGCCCCGACCCCGTGCTCTTCGTCGAGCGCGCCGGCCGCGGGATCCAGGTCCTCGTGCCCTACGGGGACGCGCGCCTGCCGGTCGCGCTGGCCGAGCTCGTGCGCCACGTCGTCGATGGGCGCGTGGCGACCGAGCAGCGCAAGGGGCTGCAGCTCGAGCGGATCGACGGCTCCGCGGTCCTCGGCCACCCGCTCGAGGGCCTGTTGGAGCCCGCCGGGTTCCGACCGACGGCGACGAAGTACGTCGCCCGGCGCTGAGCCGCACCCGGGTCGCCCGTGCGGCGCGAGGACCGCGCTGCGACGGGCTCGCGCGCGGCGTGCGGCAGGATGCGCGCCATGGCGTTCTACGAGCCGCTGGACGAGGCGACCTTCGCGAGCACCCCGGCGACCGCAGGGCCGTGGGGCCCGCACGCGCAGCACGCCGGCCCGCCGTCGGCGCTGCTGGCGCGGGCGATCGAGCGGGCGCCCGGAGGCGAGGGCCGGCGCCTGGCGCGCCTGTCGGTCGACATCCTCGGCTCGGTGCCGCTGGAGCCGCTCGCGGTGACGGTCGAGACGCTGCGACCCGGCCGCTCCGTCGAGCTGCTGCAGGCCACCGCGTCGATCGACGGCCGGCCGATGCTCGTCGCGCGTGGGTGGCGGCACGCGCTCGCGCCGGCCAGCACGCCCGCGACCGTGCCGGGTACGGGGGCCGGCGACGTCGCGCCGCCGGCGGGCCTGCCGCCGGAGGCGCCCGAGACCGCGGGGATGCCGGGGATGCACGTCGACGGCTACGTGTCGTCGATCGACTGGCGGTGGACCGACGGCTCGTTCGCCGAGCGCGGTCCGAGCACCGCGTGGGTCCGGCAACGGATCCCGCTCGTGGCGGGCGAGGAGCCCTCGCCGTGGCAGCGGGCCCTGACCGTCGCCGACTCCGGCAACGGGATGAGCTTCGCCGCCGACGCGGGGCGCTGGCCGGCGATCAACTCGGAGATCACCGTCCACCTGTTCCGGGACCCGGTCGGCGAGTGGCTGGAGGTCGCCGCCCGGACCCATCTGGAGCCCGGCGGCGGCGCGACGGCGACCACCGATCTCGCGGACGTCCGCGGCCCGATCGGCCGTGGCGCGCAGGCGCTGCTCGTGCGCGACCTGCGCCCGGACGCCGGCTGACCGGCCGCGCGCGGCGCGCGTCTGCGGGCCGGCGCGGCGTTCGTCGTCCGGCTGCTGGCGCTCCGGGGCAGCGACCTCGTGGCCGGCGCGCGGCTCGTCCCTCATCGGCGCCGGCCCGCGCTTCGTGGTCGTCGCGCTGACGGAGTGGATGCTCCGGGTACGACGCCGCCGCCCAGGCGAGCGTCTCGGTCACCGCCGGCCTCGTCGCTCGTGGGGGGAGACGCCGCTCCGGTTGGGATCGCCCTGGCGGTGCTCCAGCTGCTCGCGAGCGAGCGGCGCGCCGGTCGGATCCGGGAGCGCCTGCCGGACGGCCGACGGACTACGCTCGGGGCCTGCCCCGCGACGACCGTCCGACCGTCCTCATCCTCGGCGGGACGACCGAGGCCCGCGAGCTCGCCGACGCGCTCGTGGCCGACGGCGGCGTCCGCGCCGTGACGTCCCTGGCGGGGCGCACCCGCGACCCGCGCCCGGTCGCGGGCGAGATCCGGGTCGGCGGCTTCGGCTGCAGCGCGGCGATGGCCCGCTGGCTTGCCGCGGAGGGCGGCGCGGTCGTCGTCGACGCGACCCATCCCTTCGCGCACGCCGTGTCCGTCGAGGCCCGCGCGGCGGCCCGCCGGGCCGGCGTCCCGCTCGTCCGGCTCGTCCGCCCGGGCTGGACGGCCGGTCCCGGCGACGCGTGGCACCACGTCGAGGACGTCGCCGCCGCCGCGGCGCTGCTGCCGTCCGTCGGCCGGCGGGCGTTCCTCGCGGTCGGCCGTCAGGAGCTCGCGCCGTTCGCCCGGCTCGACGGCGTCTGGTGCCTCGTCCGCTCGATCGAGCGTCCCGACGGCCCGCTGCCCGAGCGGTACGAGCTGCTGCTGGACCGCGGTCCGTACGGCCGCCCCGGCGAGACCGCCCTCCTGCGCGAGCACCGGATCGACGTCGTGGTGACGAAGGACAGCGGCGGCGACGCGACGCGTGCGAAGCTCGACGCCGCGCGGGACCTCGGGATCCCGGTGATCGTCGTCCGTCGTCCCCCGACCGCGACGGGTGGCGAGCCGACGGTCGCGGCGGCGCTCGAGCGGATCCGGTCGCTCCTCGCCGGGTCCTGAGGCGCCGCCGCGCCGGCCGCGCCGGTCGTCGTGGCGGGGGCCGTGGCACCGGTGGCGGCGCGGGTCGGGCGCGCGGCGCGGGTCGGGCCGGTCGGCGGTCGCGGCGGCGCCGGTCGCCCCGGTCAGCGCCGGCCGGATCGGCGGAGCGCCGCAGGAGCGGCCCCGGCGGCCGACCGCGCGAGCGCTGCCGCCCCGCGCCCCGACGGTCGCCGTGTGGTCCACGGTCCGCGCCGGGGGCGCTGCCCGACACGGCCGGCGCTCCAGCGAGGTGCCGGGTTCCGGTGTGGCCGTTGGACCGCGGTCGGACGGGCCGGTCGGCCCGACGTGGGACCCTGGGCGTCGTGCCCGAGGGCGACTCGATCCACCACGCCGCCCGCCGGATCGGTCGGGTCGTCCTCGGCGGGCCGCTCGACCGCGTCGTGACGCCGAGCCCGCGCACCGCGCCGCGCGGCTGGGACCGGCGGCTCGCCGGACGCGAGGTCGTCGCGCTGGAGCCGCGTGGCAAGCACCTCCTGATCCGCTTCGACGACGGCCTCGTCCTCCACAGCCACCTGCGCATGACCGGCAGCTGGCGCGTCCGCCCCGCGCCCGGCGGGGCCGGCCCCGACCTCGCGGTCAGCGCCCGCCCGGGCGGGCCCGCCCGCCGAGGCGCCGGTGCCGGGGGGCGTGGCGGCCGCCCGTACTCGGGGCGCACGTGGCTCGTGCTCGGACGGGGCGAGCAGGACGCGCTGCAGATCGGCGGGCCGTTCCTCGAGCTGCGCACGAGCGCCCAGGTCGCCGGCGACCCGCGGCTGGCCGCGCTCGGCCCCGATCTCTGCGCCGAGGCGTTCGACGCCGACCGCGCGGTCGCGCGGCTGCGCCAGGACGACCCGACGCGGCCCGTCGGCGACGCGCTCCTGGACCAGCGCTCGGTCGCCGGGATCGGCAACGTCTGGAAGAGCGAGGGCTGCTTCGCCGCCGCGATCGACCCGTGGCGGCCGCTCGGTCGCACGACCGACGACGAGCTGCGAGCGATCCTCGCCGCCGTCCGACCCGGGATCCGCCGCTGCGCGATCGAGGGCACGCATCTGCGGCCGAAGCACGTCTACGGCAAGCAGGGCCGCCCGTGCCCGCGCTGCGGTACGACGATTCGCAGCGCGGCGATGGGCGACGACAACCGCACGACCTCGTGGTGCCCGGGGTGCCAGCGATGAGCGGTTCGGCCGGGTGGCCCGGAGCGGCCGCGCGTGCGAGTGGACGGACGCTGCGGATCGGCCACAAGGGCTGCGCCGCCGTGGCGCCGGGCAACACGCTCGAGGCGCTCGAGCGCGCGGCCGAGCTCGGCGTCGACGCGGTCGAGTTCGACGCGCTGCCGGCGGCGGTCAGGAACAGCGTGATGAAGACCATGGCCACGGTCATCAG
>JALRCL010000143.1 GCA_023268575.1 Patulibacter sp. | reverse complement strand
CATCAGCCGGCATCCCACCGGCGTGGTGCACGCGTTCAGCGCCCCGCCCGCCTACGCTGTCCCGGCTCCGGCCGCAGCGGCCGTCGGCGCGCCGGGCGTCGCTGCGGGCGGACCGGCACCAGCCGCCGCCCCGGCCGCCGCGCACGCGCCCGACAGCATCGTCACTGCGCCGATGGTCGGCACGTTCTACTCGGCGCCCGCCCCGGGCGCCAAGCCGTTCGTCGAGATCGGGTCCGAGGCCAGGACCCGCCTGCGCGCCGCACGCGCTGCCGCTCGGCGGCCTCGGCTCCGGCTGCTCAGCCGGCGTCGAGGCCCTCGGGCGAGTCGGGGACCTCAGGGAGGTCCGGCCGCTCGCGCCAGCGGTGGAAGGAGGGGTCGAGGAACTTGTGCAGCGCCCCTTCGGGGAGCCACGCCAGCGTCTCGAGCTCGAGCGGATCGAGGTAGCCGACCTGGCCGGTCTTCAGGTCCTCGATCCGCAGCCGCGGCCCGTTGCCCCGGTGGTCGACCACGAGCGAGACCGCCGCGAACTCGCTGACGAGCTCGACCGGCGTCGCGTCGCCCTCGCCCAGCGGGAGGGACCGCTCTCGGGGCTGGGCCATCAGATGAGGAATGCCAGGGTGTGCAGCGGCCGGTCGTTGGCCACGATCCGGACCTTCTTGAAGACGATCTCGAAGCTCTCGCCGCGCCGGCGGAGCTTGTAGTCGTAGCGCCCGACCCAGTGGACGATGCCGCGCTCGCGCGACTCGAACACGTGGAAGTTCGCGCCCACGAGCAGCAGCTCGGGGTCCTCGGGGTCCTCGCCGAGCAGCTCGACGTTGGAGATCGTGCGCCGCAGCGACGACGGCGGGATCTGCGAGTGGCGCTTGCCCGTGTGGTACTGGCGGATGCGCAGGCGGATCCGCGACCGGTTGTCGAAGATCACCGACATCGTCGTGGTCGGGTCGATGTCGTCGTGGCCGGCCGGCACCCAGTAGACCCCGTCGTCGGCCCAGAGGGCCTCCCACGCGTCGTACTCGTGCTCGTCGGCCAGGCGGGCCTCGCGGTAGAGGAACTGCTCGACCCGGTGCAGCAGCTCGATGTCGAGCGGGCCACCGGCGGCGTAGCCGCCGTGGCCGTCGCCGGCGACGAGGAGCCGCTCGGCGTCCTCGGTCGGCACGGCGCCGTCGGTCGCGGTCGCCGCGATCGGCTCGGGGGTCATCACGCGTCGGCCTCCATGAGCTCGCGGTAGTGGCGCCAGATCGCGCGCTGGGGGACCTCGTCGGTGGCGTCGCCGACGGTGAAGCCGTCCTCGTCGAGGCGCTCGCGGTGCGTGCCGCGGGCGATCACGAGCCACTCGGGGTCCTTCGCGTGCACGCCGCGCTGGTTGCGCTCGTACATCTCGGTGTCGTCGGCCAGCAGCATCCCGGCCGGGCCGACGGAGCCGATCGTCTGCTGCAGCATCCGGCGGTTGATCTGCGGCTCGCCCTTGTACTGGATCGCCGTGACGTGCTGGACGGTCTTGTCCACCGCCACCGGCTGGATCACGAAGATCTGGATCTCCGCGATGAAGAGGTTCGGGAAGATCATGACGTGCGGGGCGCCGTCGATCATGATCTCGCGCGCCCGCTCCTTGCCCCGTGCGGCCTCGAGGTTCGCGACGTACTCCGGCAGCCGGTCGGCAGTGGTGCCGAACCAGCTCATCGGCTCGGCGCGCTGACGGAACTCGGGGCGCAGGTCGTTCTCGGTGTGGCCCTTGCCGAGGTCGCGGCAGACGGCGATCGACTTCTCGCCGTAGAGCTCGCCGATCTTCGAGTCGGCCACGGTGAAGATCGAGGAGTGCACGAACTGCGGGTGGTACCCGTCGGTCTCGTTCTCGACGAGCATCTTCCAGTTCGCCTTCGCCTCGTGCTGCAGCCAGCCGGCCGAGAGCTGGATCTCGCCGCTCGGCGAGAGCTCGACGAGTCGGTCGATCGCATCGGCGGCGGCGCCGAGGTGCTCCTCCAGCGTCTCGCCCTCCTCCGCGAACGAGCCGAAGACGAAGCCCTTGTAGGAGGCCACGCGGGCGACCCGGCCCAGGCCGAGCTCGCTCTTCTTCTCGCGGCCGCCGTAGCCGGAGTTGAAGGGGTAGCCGAGGAGCTTGCCGGTGTTGGAGAACGTCCACCCGTGGTACGGGCAGCGGAAGGCGCTCGAGTTGCCCTTCGCGACGTCGCAGACGAGGTTCGCGCGGTGGGTGCAGCGGTTCAGCAGGAGGTGGATCTCGCCCTGCTTGTCGCGGGTCATGATGATCGGCTGCGGGCCGATCGCCTTGACCACGTAGTCGTTGGGCTCGGGCACCTCGCTCTCGTGGCCCACGAAGACCCACGTGCGGTACCAGATGCGCTCCATCTCCAGGTCGAAGATGGAGGGATCGGTGTAGAGGGAACCGTGGACGCGATCGTGCTCGATCAGCGCGTCCCAGTCGACGGGGTCCGTCGGCACGGTGGTCGTCATCTGTCGCTTCCTCAGGGGTCCGGGAACTACGGCGGTCCCACGAGTATCGCACAGCATGTCCAGACATTGTGGCCGCGATGCGCGGGCCCGCCGGCTGCACCCCGTATCGGCACTCGTGTCCGGACATGGTGCCCGGACATATGGACCTCGTCCAGCGGGTCGCTTAGGATCGATCCGTCCTCGATGGCCTCGATCACCCGCACCTCGCAGACCTCACGCGCCCGGCGGCGGATCGAGATCCGTCAGCAGCTGCTCCAGGCCGTCGATCGCTGCCTGGAGTCGACGAGCTTCACCGAGCTCAGCGTCGAGCGGCTCGTGCGCGAGGCGGGGATCGCCCGGTCGACCTTCTACGTCTACTTCGAGGACAAGGAGGACCTCCTCGGCGCGCTCGCCGAGGACGTCATCGACGGGGTGATCGAGGCAGCGAGCTACTGGTGGCAGCTGCCCGCCGACGCCACGAAGGCCGACCTGCGGGAGGCGATGGAGCGGATCGCCGACACGTACCGCACCCACCGCGTGGTCATGGCCGCCGTCGTCGAGGCCACCGCCTACGACGCGCAGATCGCCGAGCAGCTCGGCGCGCTCGTGCAACGCGCCCGCGACGCCGTCGCCGAGCACGTCCGCCACGGACAGGAGCACGGCTACGTCGACCCGAGCGTCGACCCCGCCCAGGCCGCCACGTGGCTCACGTGGATGACCGAGCGCGGCCTGCTGCAGCTCATCTCTCCGGCGAGCGCCGAGGACACCGAGCTGCTCATGCGCTCGCTGACCGACGTCGTGTGGAACGTGCTCTACGCGGCCACCCGATGAGCGAGTCGGGCGACCGGCGCGCACGCGTCGCAGAGCGGCTGCGCGAGACCGTCGAGCGGCTGTTGGAGGCCGGCGAGGCGTACGCGTCGATCAGCATCGAGCGCCTGATGAGCGAGTCCGATCTGTCGCGTTCGACGTTCTACGCGTACTTCAGCGACAAGTCCGACCTGCTGCAGGAGTGGTCGCGCGAGATCGCCGCCGCGACGCGCACGGCCGGCACGACGTGGACGCAGATGGAGGGCCCGTTCGAGCGCGACGCGCTGCGCGACGCGCTGCGGCGCGTGATGGTCGCCTACCGTCCACACGCCGCGCTCGCGTCCGCGGCGTACGACGCCACCGTCTACGACGAGCGGCTGCGCGTGGACGTCACCGCGGTGATCGACTCGCACCGCGACGCGGTCGCCGAGCACGTCCGACGCGGCCAGCGCGAGGGCTGGGTCGACGCGACGCTGCTGCCCGACCAGACGGCCGCCTGGCTCGTCTGGATGACCGAACGGGTCTTCCATCAGCACCTCGCCCGCGTGGCCGAGGATGCGGAGTTCGACGCCCTCGTCGAGGGCTTCGCCGACGTCGTGTGGAACGCCCTGCACGCGCCGGTCGTGCGGCTCGCCGCGGCCTCCTAGGCCCACTGCTCCTGGGCCTGCACCGCGTCCCCGCGGGCCGGAGCGGCCGGCGCACCCGGGCGCGGTTCCCCCGCCGCGGGGCGTGCCCGGGAACGACGCGGGGCGCCCGAAAGCGCCCCGCACCACGCACCCCCGAGGACCCGCCCCGGGACCCACCCGAAGGTCAGTTCATGCCCAGGGGTCCGCGGGACGCGCCGGCCAGGAACTGCTCCACGAACGCGTTGGGCGAGTTGAACAACTGCTCCGCCGGACCAGCCTCCACGATCCGGCCCTTCCACAACACGTTGATGTACTGCGACACCCTGCGCGCGGTCATGATGTCGTGCGTGATCAGCGTGAACGCGGGACGGTGCTCCAACCGCTTGTCCTCGGCCTCGCGCATCGTCTCCTCATGGATCTCCATGATCAGCTCGCCCAACAAGGCGGTCCTGACCGGATCCAACCCCGAGTCCGGCTCGTCGAACAACACGATCGACGGATCCAGCACCAACGCCCGCGCGAACCCCGCCCGCTTGCGCATCCCGCCGGACAACTCGTTGGGGAACTTGTCCCACGAGTGCCCCAACCCGACCTCGTCCATCCGACGATCAACGATCCGCTTGATCTCGTCCTCGCCCTTGTCGGTGTGCTGGCGCAACGGGAACGCGACGTTGTCGAAGATGTTCATCGACCCGAACAACGCACCGTCCTGAAACAG
>JALRCL010000808.1 GCA_023268575.1 Patulibacter sp. | reverse complement strand
GAGATCGCCCGGCGTCTCGCCGCGCAGCGCACGGGCGGTCTGGGCGACCGGCTCGGCGGCCCGGCCGAGCTCGCGGATCGCCGTGCGGAGGCCCTGCACGCCGGTGGCCTCGCCGACCGGCGCGCGGGAGCCCCCGGTGCCCAGGCCGGACGCCAGCTGGCCGACGAGCGCGGTCGCGCGGTCGCGGGTGTCGCCGTCCAGGGTGCTCAGGACCTGATCCAGCTGGACCGAGGAGCCCGTCTGGCGGACCGGGATCGTCTCGCCGGCCTGGAGCGCCGGCGCATCTCGCCGGCCCTCGGTGACGTCGACGTAGAAGTTGCCCTCGAACGGCAGGCGCGGCTTGACGGTCATCCGGTCGCTCGTGCGCAGCTGCGGCGCATCGGACCGGATCCGCATCGTCACCAGCGCCTCGCCGTCCGCGGACGCCGCGACGTCGGTGACCCGCCCGATGTCCAGGCCGGCGATCCGGACGGCCGAGCCGCTGCGCAGCTGCGACGCGTCGCGGAAGACGGCCCGCACCTCGTGGCCGCCGGCGAACAGCGACTGCTTGCCGAACGCGTAGATCGCGGCGCCGGCGAAGAGCAGCGCGGCGATCGCCGCGGCGAGGTAGAGGCTCTTCCGGCTGCTCTCGGCGGCCGGGGGCTTGCGGTGCTTCACGGCTTCACCGCCTCCGGCGGGGTGTCGAGCAGGTGCGTCGAGCGGGCCTGCCGATCGAGCTCGGGGTCGACGTGGGTCTCGACGTGCGCGGTGCTCTGGTTGCCCTTGGGGTTCGTGACGTCGATCCCGTTCGGGTCGTAGGGCTCGTTGCCCGCCTCGCACTCGTCCTTGTTCTGGTTCGGCTGGTAGTTCGTGTGGACGCCAGGCAGCGTCTTGCCGTTCTGGAGGAGCTCGAGCGGGTTGCCGCCGAGGCCCTTGATCCGGATCGACACGACGGCGGGCCCCTTGCCGACGCCGTCGTCGGCGAAGGTCGACGCGAGCCAGGACGAGAAGGTCGAGACCGAGTTGCAGTAGACCTGCGCGTCCTTCACCGCGGTCACGAGCGGCCCGGCGGCGACGACCGCGGACTCGGCCTTGCGCACGAGCCCGTCGACGCTCGGCGCGGAGGAGAACGAGGCGAGCGCCCGTCCCGCGGGCTCTGCCGCGCCGCCGGCCTGGCCGAACAGCCGCAGCGACGGCGTCGCCGCCTGGACCGTGGCCGAGAGGGTCCGCACGGAGCGCGGCAGCCGCTCGGCGGCGGGCAGCAGCTCGGCGGAGATGTCGGCCAGCCGGTCGAGGCTCGGGCGCAGCCGCCGCAGCGCGCTCGTCGTCGTCGACGCGGCCCCGGGGAAGCGGTCGAGCGAGGCGGCGATCGCCGGCCGGGACCGGTCGAGGCCGCCGAAGGTCCGATCCGCGCCGTCGAGCCCGCTGCCCAGCGCCCGACGCTCGGCGGCGAGCGCTGCGACGAACTGGCGCGATCCGGTGACGAACGGCCCCAGGCGCGTCCCGGACGCCGCGAGGTTCGCGGCCACGGCCTGCAGCGCCGGGAGGAACCCGGCGGTCGCCGTGAACGCCTGGCCCAGATCGGCGCCGCGACCGCTGAGGCCGTCGCCGGTCGCGATGATCGCCCGCTGCAGGTCGCGGGCGGTGCGGCGGTCGAAGAGGTCCAGCAGGTCGGTGAGCTCGACGGTCGACCGGGCCTGGCGGACGGGCAGGTTGCCGCCGTCCGGGACGGTGCGCGAGGACCGGCCGAGCTGCAGGTCGAGGTACGTGGAGCCGAGCACCGACGCCGGGCGCACCGAGGCGATCGTGTCGACCGGCACGCGCAGCGAGCCCTTCGGCACCTGGACGTAGGCGCGCGAGAACGAGGTCGCGCCGGGCTCGTCGGCCGGCGCGGGCAGCGCCTCGATCTTCTTGATCTGCCCCACGCGCACGCCGGCGACGCGGACCTCGGCGGCCTTCACGAGGCGGTTGGCGCTCGGCAGGTCGACGGTGAAGCGGTCGAATCGCTGGAACGGCGTCCCGGTGCTCGCGTTGTACGAGATGTAGACGGCGATGCCGAGCGCGAGGATCGTCACCAGGCCGATGACGGGATAGAGCCGCGTGACCTCGAACGGCCGGCGGCGCGGGACGTGACGGCGGGGCTTGGTCATCGGCGGCGGAGGATCGTGTCGAGGACGCCCTTGATCGCTCGCGCGTCAGGGGTCGAGAGGTGCTTCGCCGTCAGCTGCGGATCGCCGATGATCCGCTGGGCGCGGCGCTCGGCGGACCGGTACTGCGGGTCGTTGACCGGGATCTGGCCCTTCCCCGGCGCGGTGAACTGCCCGCTGCAGGCCGGTGCGTCGCGCTGGATGATGCAGCGCGCGTCGACCGCGATCTGGATCGACACGGAGTGGCTCACCGAGTCGTAGGGGCTGAGGCCGGTCGCGAGGCCGTAGAACGCGTCGAGGAGGCCCTCGTTGCCGCCGGTCTTGCGCAGGCTCTCGAGGAACTCGTTCGTCTCGCCGAGCGTCGGCCGGATCCGGTCCGACGCCGTGGTGGCCCGCTCGGCGATCTTGCGCGTCGGCTCCAGTGCGGTCCGCAGGGCGGAGAGCCCCCGGTCGAGCTTCGGCAGGGAGGTCGTGGTCGCGCGGGAGAAGTCGGGCACGAGGCCCTGGAGCCGCGTGAGCGACGGCGCCGCGGTGCCGAGGGCCCGCACGGTCGGCGCGAGCTTGTCGGACACGGTGCGCAGGCTCGCCAGCGAGGTCTGCGTCTGCGCGAGGAGCGCCGGCAGCCGGCGCACGCCGTCCTGCAGGCGGTCCGAGCGGCCCGCGGTCGTCCCGGCGACGCGGCCGGCCTTGCGGACGAACCCGTCGAGCGCCCCGCGGCGGTCGCGCAGCTCCGCGAGCACCGCGTCGGTCTGCGTGACGGCATCGCCGAGCGCATCGCCCTCGCGGTCGAGGATCGCGAGCATCTGGCGCGTCTGGGCGAGCGCGGGGTTCGCGCGGCGCAGGAGGGCGTTGACGTCCTGCCCGCGGCCGGCGACGGAGATCCCGAGCTCGGTGAGGATCGCCTTGATCCGGGCGGACACCGGCATGCTGAAGGTGTCGATCACCTGCTGGAGCTGGACCGACGCGGCGGTGCGGTCCAGCGGCACGGTCGGCTCGTCGCCGCCGACGCCGCGCAGGGGCGGCAGCGCGGGACGCCCGGGCGTGCCGGGGTCGCACTGCACGAAGCTCTCGGAGATGAACCCCTCCGGCAGGATCTTGCAGGAGGCGTCGGCGCGCAGCGGGCCGAAGCGCTCCTCGATCGACAGCCGGAACGACGCCTTGCGGTCGGGCGTCAGCGTGACGTCCTCGACCCGGCCGACGCGTGCGCCGGCGATCTTCACGAGCTGTCCCGGGACCATGCCGCGCGCCGTGTCGAAGACCGCGTCGAACTCGTAGCGCTTCGCGTCGGTGCCGCTGCGCAGCGCGACGGCGAGCGCGACGATCGCCAGGACGAGCAGGGTCGGGAGGACGAGGCGCCTCATCGGCTCGCTCCGGCGGGCGGGGTCGGGCGCTGCGGGTCGCGGCCGTCCGGGTCGGGCTTCAGCGACCGATCGTCACCGTCGCAGCGGCTGTACGTGCGGCAGAGCGCGGGCGGCGAGTTGACGAGCCGCGACATGCTCGTCGTCGGGTCGCAGATGCCCTCCTTCGGGTACCACGGGTTGGACCCGTCGGGCGCGGGCGGCGCGTTGCCGCCCGGGCAGCGGCGGTTCTGCCGCGTCGCGAGGTTGATGACGCCCGGGATGACGCCGTCGGTGATCTTCGCCAGCGCGGGGATCAGGCCACCGAGCGCGCCGCCGAGCAGCGTCTGGGGGCTCTGGACGAACTCGATCTTCAGGTAGTGGCCGTGCTGGTGGTAGCCGCCCGTGCCGATCGAGACGAGGCCGTTGACGATGCCGAGGATGAAGTCCGAGCCGTAGAAGCGCAGCCCCTCGAGCATCGGCATCGCCTCGTCGAGGCCGTCCGAGATCGCCTTCGCGCCGTCGACCGTCGGCCGCTCGAGCGGGGGCAGGCCGTTGACGGCCGTCCGCAGCGGCCCGAGCAGGCGCTCGAGCTGGGCGCCGACGGGGTCGGTGCGGCGCAGGACCTTCGGGAGCCGGCGCAGCAGGAGGCGCAGCTCGGCCTGGGGCTCGGGCACGGCGCGCAGGGCCGGGCGCAGCGCCTGCGCAGTGCTGCCGGCGCGCCGCAGCGTGCCGCCCGCCTGGCGCAGGACCGCCGGCGCGCGCTGCAGCACGCCCGAGAGCGCCTGCTGCTGGTCGGCGACGGCGCGGAAGGTCCGCTCCGTCCGCCCGACGGCGGTCACGAGGCTCGCGCGCCGGTCGGCGACCGCGCCGGCCGCGGTGGCGCCGGAGCGCACGAGGCGGTCGATCGCGTCCTGGTCGGTGCGCAGGTCGCCGAGCAGGCCGTCGAGCGACGCGAAGGCCGGATCGATCTTCGCG